>CANPWV010000010.1 GCA_947585105.1 uncultured Clostridia bacterium | reverse complement strand
ATTCAAAAATCTCTTTCCGAAATGCTCGGAACGAGATTTATTATACTACGTACATTTTCATTTGTCAACGATTTTTTACAATTTTTTCAAAAATTTTTTTACATTTTATTTGGCATTTCCATTCCAAGTAAATTTCCACCTATTTTTATTACTGTTTGAACACAGTAAGTCAAATATCCTCTAGCATTTTTTACATTTTCATCATCTACTAAAATTTTATTTTCATTATAGAAAACTGTATACTTTTGGGCTAGCTCTAAAAGATAACGTGCTAAAAGTGATGGTTCGTTTTTATCTGTTACTTGTTTTAAAACATCTCCAAATTTATATAAAGAACTTACTACATTGATTGAACTCTCATCTAATAAATATTCAGAATATTTTTCATCATATTTTGGGGTATTTTCGAAATTTTCTAAAACTCCTTTTGTACGAACATATACATATTGAATATATGGTCCTGTATCACCTTGAAAACTCAAAACATTGTCCCAATCAAATACTTGATCTTTTATAATTGTGTTACTTAAATTATTAAACACAATTGCTCCAATTCCAATCTTTTTAGCATTTTCCTCTTTGTCTTTCATATCAGGATTTTTTTCTTCTATAATTTTTGTTGTCCTTGAAATTGCTTCTTCAAGCAAGTCATTAACTTTTATAGCAGTTCCTTCTCTTGTAGACATCTTTCCTGTTGTAAGTCTTGTCATACCATATTGAACATGTTCTAAACCTTTAACACATTTTTCTGGAATATCTAGATACTTAGCAATTTCGAAAATTTGCTTAAAATGTAAAGCTTGCTCATAAGCTACAACATATAAGCATTTATCAAAATCATAAGTATTTGCTCTATATTTTATAGCCGCCAAATCGCGAGTAGCGTAAATTGTTGAACCATTTGACTTTCTAATTATACAAACACCTAAACCTTTATCCTCTAAATCAACAATTTTTGCACCTTCTGAAATTTTTGTAATTTTCTTCTTATCTAATATTTCCTCAATTTCATCCATTTTATCAGTGTAGAAAGATTCTCCATTTAAAGAATCAAATTTTACGCCTAATAAATCATAAATTCTTTGAAATTCTTTTAAACTTTCCTCTTTAAACCAATTCCAAAGCTCTAAACAATAATCATCTCCATCTTCAAGCTTTTTGAAATTTTCTCTGCAAGCTTCCAATACCTCTTCATCTTCTTTGCAAAGATCATTTATTCTTATATAAATTTTCATAAGTTCGTTTATAGGGTCACTTTTAATATCATACTCGTCTCCCCATCTTTTATACCCTTCAATTAGCTTTCCAAACTGAGTTCCATAGTCTCCAAGATGGTTTATTCCGAGTTACATTATAACCTAAAAATTTATAAACTTTATATAAGCAATTTCCAATTATCGTATTTCTTAAATGGCCTATATGAAAAGGTTTAGCAATATTTGGTGAAGAATATTCAACAATTATATTTTTATTTTGACCAATATATGAAGAACCATAATTTTCTTTTAATTTTCCAACCTCGCCTAACACTTCTTTTACTAGAGCTTCATTATTAACAAAGAAATTTAAATATCCACCTTGAACTTCAAATTTTGAAATCAAGTTTTTATCTATATCTATCTTTTCTTTTATTTCTTCAGCAATAACAGGAGGCGCTTTTTTTAATTGTTTTGCTAACTTAAAACAAGGAAAAGCGTAATCTCCCATATTTTTATCGGGCGGAATTTCTATATAATTTTTGATTTCTTCTGGATCTACTTCAGCAGTACATTTTGAAATAGAATCTCCAATTATTTTCTTAAAATCAAGCATTTTAAAACCTCTTCTATATATTTTTTATTAAACTTAATGTTTAGCCGAAAGCTCTATGATTTTCTCCATATCATCATCTTCAGCAATTTTATTTTTCCTAAGTTGTCCACATTTTTTACACTTAAAGATTATAACATAACCTTTTTTATTTGTTTCAATTCCAATTGGCTCTAAGAGTCCATGACAAGTTTCTTTCCTATCACCGAGGATCAATATCTACATGTTTTGAATATAAACAATAAGGGCAATGGTTCCTACAAGAGTAACCAAGCTTAGGAACCTGCTTGCCACAATTTTCACAAATAAAACTTTCATCAATTACTTTAAACATAAACTAATCCTCGAATATACTTCCTCCAATAAATTCTCTTATTAGCGAATTGTTAGGAATCAAGCTATCATCCATATCATCAAAATATTGGAACATTGCAAGTAATCTTCTAGCTTCACCATAAGCTGGCTCAGTATTTGGAATCTCCTCTAACAAAGGAACCGCGTACTTTTTAAGAACTGAAATTTCATAAACTATTGATGAGTTAAACATAATGTCAGCATCTTCTTGAAATGGGAATATATATTTTTGCTCACCCCTATTTACAGAAGCCCACATATTTAAAGTATGAAGAGCACTATAATTTCTAAATTTATAATCTCTTACAATTCTTCTAATTAATCTTGTATCAGTAGTTGAGATTCTATTATAATAATCAATATTTAAAACTGTCAAATCACTAATATATATTTTAAATTTATTTTCTGGAGATATCAAACTTGTAAGTTTGTCATTTAGGCAATGGATACCTTCCATTATAATTATTTGATCTTTGTCTAATTTTAGCTTATTTCCTAAATATTGTTTATGACCTGTTTTAAAATCAAATGTTGGAAGACTGACCTCTTCACCATTTAATAAACTAACAAGTTGTCTATTTAATAAATCTATGTCAAGCGCTTCTATACATTCAAAATCATAATTACCATTTTCATCTTTAGGATTGAATTCCCTTTCAACAAAATAATTATCAACTGAAATCGTAACAGGTCTTAATCCGTGAACTCTTAATCCCATATTAAGTTTTCCGGCAAACGTAGTCTTTCCAGATGAAGATGGCCCAGCAATTAAAACCATTCTAACATTTCCACGTTCTTTTATTTTTTCAGCAATTTCAGCAATTTTCTTTTCATGAAGAGCTTCTGAAAATAGTATTAATTCTTTTATTTTTCCTTCTCTAATTTTTTTATTTAATTTATAAACAGTATTTACTTCTAAAATTCTATAAATTTCATCATATTCGCTTAGTGCTGAAACAAGCTTCAAAGAGCTTACAAATTTTGGAAGATGATTTGGCTCAGAAACAGAAGGATATCTAATTAATAAACCATTATTATATTTTTCAATATCATAGAATTTTGCAAATCCTGTAGAAATTGGCATTGTTCCATAAAAATAATTAAAATATTCTTCACAGTAATATAAAGAAACTTTTTCTTTATTAACATTTAATTGTAGTCTTCCTCTAAGTGTTGACTCATTTTCATAAAACTTTTTAGCTTCTTCAGGTGTCATGACCTTTTTAATTATCGGCAAGTCTTGTGAAACTATATTATCTAACTTTGTTTTTATATTTAAAATAACTTCGTCAGTCACTTCAATATCAACAAATTCACAAAACATCGAATTTGATAATTGATAATCTATTGTAAATTTTGAGCCAGGATATGCTCTTTCAGCAGACATACTAACTAAATACAAAAGACCTCTTATATATATTTCTCTACCTTCTTTTGTTGTTCTATCTATAAATTCTACAACTCCATCTTTATTTACTGGTTGATTAAGAGATGCAAGTTCATTATTATATTTTGCTGCAATTGAATTTTCAGGGATAACCTCTTTTAATCCATCTTTAAGAGCCACGCCCTCATCTACATCAAAAGTTTTTCCATTACAAATAATTTTCATATGTACTTTCTCCTGTTCTTTCTAAATAATTGCCCCCCAATTTTTCGAAATAAGAATAGCTCCTAAAATTGCACATAATGTTCCTAATACTTTTAAAAATAAGACTGCACTATTTTTTTTAGAAACACTAAAGTACTTTTCAACTAATATTCTAGCATCATATATTAACTTAACTCCAATTACTAATGTAATTACTCCCATAAATAGCGTAAAAGTTCGCATTTAGACATCCTCTTCTTTTTCAAAAACTGTGTTTATTATAATACATCATTTTTCTCAATTTGTAAAGTTCTATATTTCAATTCTATTTTTAAATTTATTTTCTATCATCTTTCGCAAAGGCAAATTTTCTGGTTTTTCCAAGTTTGGATCTTTACTCAAAATTTCCATACTTATAGCTTGAACTTGTTTTAACATCTCGATATCAGTAAATAAGTTTGCAATTTTAAATTCTGGAAGTCCATGTTGTTTTGTTCCAAAAAATTCTCCGAGAGCCACGAAGCTCTAAGTCCTTTTCAGAAATTACAAAACCATCATTTGACTTTGTAATAACATTCATTCTTTCTTTTACAATTTTAGAATTTCCGTGAATATTTTAAAATACAATATGACTGATATTCTCCGACGACCAACTCTTCCTCTTAATTGGTGAAGCCCGAGCAAGTCCAAATCTTTCAGCATCTTCTATAACCATTATATTAGCATTTGGAACATTTACACCTACTTCTATAACAGTTGTAGAAACTAATATATCAATTTTTCCATCTTTAAATCTTTCCATTATTTCATCTTTTTCTTTTGGTCTCATTTTTCCATGAAGACACTCTATTGTATAATTTGGAAAGACTTCTTCTTTATAATGTTTAGTAAGCTCTATTGCAGATTTTAAATCCATTTCCTCATTTTCTTCAACTAATGGGCAAACAATATAACATTGCCTTTTTTCTTCAATTTGCTTAGCTATAAAATTGTTTACTCTAGCTTCTAAATCTTTCGTAACAGCGTAAGTTTCAATTTTCTTTCTATTTGGAGGAAGCTCATCAATAACTGAAATATCTAGATCCCCATATAAAATTATAGCAAGAGTTCTAGGTATTGGAGTTGCTGTCATTACCAAAACATCTGGTGATTCACCTTTTTTAACTAATTTTGTTCTCTGTCTTACTCCAAATCTGTGTTGCTCATCTGTTACAACAAGTCCAAGATTTTTAAATTCAACATTATCTTCAAAAACAGCGTGAGTTCCTATTAAGACATCTATTTCGCCATTTTTCAATCTTTCCAAAATAGATTCTTTATTTTTCTTTGTTATTCCGCTTACTAAAAGCTCACATCTAATTCCATATTTTCCTAAAATTTGTGTAAAAGATTCCAAATGTTGCTTAGCAAGTATAGCAGTTGGCACCATAATAACAGCTTGATAACCGCTTTTTACCGCTTTATATGTAGCAATTTCAGCAACTACTGTTTTTCCAGAACCTACATCACCTTGAAGTAATCTATTCATAGGCTTATTAGATTCCATATCATGATTTATTTCTTCTAAAACTCTCTCTTGAGCGTGTGTCAAACTATATGGCAAATCATTTATAACTGTAGACATTTTGATATTTTTATCAAAACAAATACCTTGCTTATTTACATCATATTTATTTTTTAATTTCAAAAGCGCAAGTTGCATTGTAAACAATTCTTCAAAAACCAATCTTCTTCTAGCTCTATTGAAATTCAAAAAATTATCAGGAAAGTGAATTTGTTTTATTGAAGTATTTATATCATCTAAATTATATTTTTTTAAAATATACTCTGGAAGTGTTTCTTCTAAATTTCCATAAGCCTCATTAATTCCGTTTTCTATAATTTTTCTAATCGTATTTTGAGACAATTTATAAGTCAAAGGATAAATTGGAACTATTTTTCCTGTATTTTGATTTTTTCCTTCTAGCTCATAGACTGGAGATTGAAGAGTTGGTCTTTTACCTTTCATTTTTACCTTGCCATAAAAAGTATATCTTTTATCAGGTGTAAAAACATTTTTCAAGTATGTTTGATTATACCAAACAATCTCAACTCCTCCTGTTTCGTCACGAGCATAAAGCTTACAAAGAGTCATATTATTTCTGATTCTTATTTCATTTAGTCTTCCGGACAGGATAGCAACTTATCAAAGCTTCTTCTCCATCTACTAAATCAGAAATTAATTTTGGCTTACTTCTATCTTCATATTCTCTTGGAAAAAAAGTTATTAAATCTCCCAAAGTTTCAATTTCAAGCTTTTTTAAAAGAGTAACACGATTAGGTCCTACTCCTTTAATATATTGAACATTTTTATTTAAATCCACCATTATTTTAGGTTTCCTTCCAATTATATATCATATATAACTGTTGAAATACTAGTTTTCTTAGCTTCTTCTTTAGCTTTATTACTATTAATAGCTTTTTTTACATTGTTTACAAAAAATACTATTGCAAAAATTAATAAACCTACTAATACTACATAAAAAAGTGGATGCCTTTCTTGACTATCAAATTGCATAATTTTTTACCTCCTTAAATTTATTTTGCTAATTTATATATTGCTGTAGCATAAATTTTGCTACTTAAAAGCAAATTATCAACTTTAACAAACTCATCTACTTGATGACACATATCAGGTTCACCTGGCATAGTCATTCCAAAAGAAACACAATTTTTAAACGCTCTAGCGTAAGTTCCTCCACCAATAGCAATTGGTTCTTCATTTAATCCTGTTTCTTCATTAAATATATTTGTTAAAGTTTTTACTAAATAACTGTCTTTATCAACGTAAAGCTTATTATTACTATATTCCATACCATATTCTAATCCTGGTATTTTTTCTTTTAGAATTTCGCAATATCTATCTATCTCATCAAAATTAGTATTTACTGGAACTCTTAAATTAGTGTATAATTTTAATTTTCCATCTTCATATTTCAAAATTGCAATATTTGAAGTTAGAACTCCTGATTCGTCAGTCGTTCTATCACCACCTAAGTATTTTGGTGATTCTAAATCAAAAACTCCATTTTCTTCTAATTCATCAATATAAAAATTTGGTTTTAAATATCTAAGTAATTTAACAATTGCGTTTTCACCCATTGTAGGGTGAGCGCTATGTGAAGCTTTTCCATAACTTACTAATCTAACTGTATCTTTACTAATTTTTTCAACGTGAACATCATCACGATTTTGAAATTTATCTATATCATCTGGATTGTTTAATTTTAGTCTTATCATACAATATTTTGGAACAACATTTATTGGATTATTTCCTGTACTTACTTCTAAAATTTGGCAATTTTCTATTTCAAATTCATGTTCTAATCTTACTGTAATGATTCCTTTTTCAGCGTAAATACAAGGAAAATCAGCATCTGGGCTAAATCCAATAGTTGGAATTTCTTCATTTTGTTTATAATAATTTATACATTTCCAATTTTTCTCTTCATTTAATCCTAAAATAAGTCTTACTCTTTTAGAGACTTTCATTTTTTCATAAACGGCTTTCATCGCGTATAGACTAGCAATAACAGGACCTTTGTCATCTATTGTTCCTCTTCCATACAATTTTCCATCTCTTTGATCAAGTTCAAAAGGATTTGAAGTCCAGCCATCTTCTATGTTTGCTGGAACGACATCTAAATGTCCTATTATTCCAACAAGTTCTTCACCTTCTCCAAATTCTATATAACCACAATAGCCATCTATATTTTTAGTTCTAAATCCTAATCTTTTTCCAAGATCTAAAACATATTCTAAAACTTTCTTACATTCTTCTCCAAAAGGAGCACCTTCTACACCAGTTTCTTCTGAAATACTTTTGAAAGCAACTATATTCTTAAGTTCCTCTATCATCTCATCTTTTTTAGAATCTATATAATCTTTCAAAATTTCCTCCTTAAAATAAATATCAATAATTATTTTTTAGAGCTCTATCAATCTTTCTCAAAGCATCTTTTTTAGCCATATCTTCACGTTTGTCATAAAGCTTTTTACCTTTTCCAACGCCAATTTCGACTTTTACCTTATTTTTATCAAAATAAATACTTAGTGGAATTAAACTAACAGCCCTCTGTTTAATCATTCCATAATACTTAAATATTTCTCTTTTATGAAGCAAAAGCTTTCTATCTCTTAACGGATCTTTATTGAAAATATTTCCTTGTTCATAAGGACTAATATTCATTCCAAGAACATAAGCTTCTCCATTTTTTATAATAACATAAGTATCTTTAATATTTACTTTTCCATTTCTTATTGACTTAATTTCTGTTCCTGTTAAAACTATTCCAGCCTCAAATGTTGATTCTATAGTGTAATTACGTCTAGCTGTAGGATTTTTAGCAATTATTCTTTCCAAGAAAATTCTCCCCTTAATCCATAATTTTTCATGTTTATATTGTATTTTTTTTTACTGAATTTGTCAAGGAATAATTAAAATATGTATTAGAGTTTAAAATAGTTTTATAGCTTTATTTAAATATAATGAATAAATGTAAACTTCTTCAACAGATTTATTTGTTCCTTTTTCCAAAGCCTCTTTATATAATTCCAACTGAATTTTATATTTTTCTATAAGTTCATTTTTGTCTTTTTTTACAAAATCAGTCTTATAATCTACTAATACTAAATTTCCATTTTCTTTTTCATAATATAAATCTATTATTCCTTGAACTAAAAGATTTCCAGCCAAATCTTCATTTTTAAAGATTCTAGAAGCTTCAACTTCTAAGCAAAATGATTTTTCTTTATATACATTTTTAGCTTTTTTTATATTTAAAGCAAAATCAGAATTTATAAAATCAAATATTTCTTTTGTAGAAATTTTCTCTGATTCATCTTGTTTTATAAAGTTCTTAGAAACTAATTTTTGTAAAAATTCTCTTACATCATTTTCTGTTTTTATATTATTAAAATCTATTTTTTGTAATACAAGATGTGTTATAGTTCCTATTCTAGAAGCTGTAATTTTATCATCTTTTAAAAATTCTGGAACAATTTCTTTTAAACTTATATCACTGTTTGTTAAATCAAAGAAATCAACATTTTCATTTTCTAATTTTTTTAAAGCGCTAACAGTAGTTTTAATTGGAAGCTCTGTCAAAAATTCGTCTCTATATTTCCAATTAAGCTTCTCTTCTAATTTTTTAAAATCATTATATTTTGAAAAATCAATTTCTCTTTTTTCAGTTTCTTCTTTTTCTTCTAGAATTTCGTTTGAATTTATAACAGAAAAATCTAAATATTCATATTTTTTCCCTTGAAGCTCATAGTTTAGAATTACATATTCAATCCAATCTAAATATGAAGTTTTATTTTTAATTAAAATTGGGCTTATTTTATTTCCATTAAAATAATTTTTTAAATTAAATCTTTTAGCTTCTAATTCTTTTTCTTCATTTTTCCTAACTCCAGTTATAATAAGTTTTTCACGAGCACGAGTTAAAGCAACATAAAGAATTCTCATTTCTTCTGAAATCGCTTCTTGTTCTAATTTTACTTTCATTGCAATTTTAGAACAAGTTGGATATTCTATTTTTCTTACAGTATCAATGTATTGTAATCCAAAGCCCAAATCTTTATGTAAAACAACTTCTCCTTGCCAATCTTTTTTATTCATTCCTTTATTTGAATTACATAAAAATACAATTGGAAACTCCAATCCTTTACTTTTATGAATACTCATAATTCTTACTACATCTTCATTTTCTCCGATTATTTTAGCTTGAGATAAATCAGAATTTCCTTTTTTTAATTTTTCTATAAATCTTATAAAATTGAACAAACCTTTAAAGCTTGTTTTTTCATAATCTTTAGCTCTTTCAAAAAGAATTTTTAAATTTGCCTGTCTAAGACTTCCATTTTGTAATAAACCGACAGTAATTATAAAATCCTGTTTCAACATAGATTTTCCATATAAATTCACTTATTGGAATATAATCTTTTTCTTCTTTCCATTTTTTTATTTGAGCAATAAATTTTTTCAATTTTTCTTTCAAGTTTTCGCTTATTTCAGGCGAATCAACTGATTTTACGATTGAATCCCAAAAATAACAATCTTCTTTATCTACTAATCTCATTTCAAGAATTTCATTATCTGTAAACTCAAAAATTGTACTCCTTAAAACTGAAACAAGAGAAATATCATCTAATTCATTATCTAAAATTTTAAGCAAATTCATGATTGTTTGTATTTCTATTGTATCTAAGTATTCAGAATCTCCATCTGAAAAAACAGGAATATTATTTTTTAATAGTTCTTTTTCATATATAGTTGAACGTTCTTTAGTAGATCTCATTAAGATGACTATATCTTTATATTTTATAGGTCTTTGACCAACCTTCTTATCTGTCACTAGAACTTTAGATTTTATCAATTCTTTTATTTTATTTGATATAAATCTTGCTTCGATTTCTTCTTCTTTTAGTTCTTGAATTTCTTCAATTTGATTATTAGATTCTTCATCATTTTGAATATCTCTATTATTTTCAATTACAATAACTTCTGATTTTGTAACATTTTCTTTTGAATCTTGATATTCAGCTCCTAAATTCAAAAATTCATCTTCAGTATAATCAATTTCTCCAAGCTCACTACTCATAATACTTTCAAATATCGAATTTGTGACATCTAGAATATTTTTTCTACTTCTAAAATTTTTAAAAAGTTTAATTTTTAATCCATTTTCATTTCCATCTAAACTATATTTATGATATTTATCTAAAAATAGTTCAGGGCAAGCTCTTCTAAATCTGTAAATACTTTGTTTAACATCACCAACAGTAAAAATATTATTTCCTCTTGAAATTGATGTTAAAATCTGTTCTTGAACATTATTACTATCTTGATACTCATCAATCGCAATTTCTTCAAATTTTTTACTATAATTTTTAGCAACTTCAGTTGGAACATAATCTCCATTTTCGTCTTTTTTAACCAATATATTTAGACAATAATGTTCAATATCATTGAAATCAATTATATTTTTTTCTCTTTTTTCTTTTTTTAATAAATCATCAAATTCTAAAACAAGATTACAAAGAGCTTTTATTGTATTATACATGTCTTTTATATCTCTTAAAGCTGATTTACTATCAAATTTTAAATAATCATTACAACAATCACATAATATTTCTTTTCCACAATCTCTAATTTGTTTAGCTTCTTCTTTTTCTTTAATAGTAATATTTCTTCTTGAAGGCCAATTTGGAAAAATTGTCGTATTTTGATAATATTCAAAAGCCTCATCCCACGAACTATCTAAATGAATTTTAAATTCCCTTAATTTATTTAAAATCTCTTCTAAATGTAATGTATAATCGCTTAATTCTTCATATTTTGTTGTTATTTCCAAAGCAGACTCTACATTATTTTTAGCTTCTCTAGCAGATTCATCTAATTCTTTTACTAAAATTTTACCCCAAATAGTTTTTGAAAAATCTTGGTTTAAATCTACATTAAACATTTCTTGTTTTTCTTTTAACCATTCGTCTGGAAAAGCTGAAGACATAGAAAAAGAATATATTCTCAATATTAGATTTTTCAAATTATCATCATCTTTATATCCACAATATTTATCAACTAATTTCAAAAAATCTTCATCATTTTCTTCATATTTTTTATCAAACAAGTCATCTAAAACTTCTTGTTTCATCAAAACAAATTCTTCTTCTGAACCAATTCTAAAATTAGGAGAAATATTAGTTTCAAAAAAATTATTTTTTACAACATCTAAACAAAAAGAATGGATTGTACAAATACTTGATTTTGGTAATAAATTTATTTGTCTTTGAAGATTTAAATTTTCAGGTTCTTTTTCTAATCTTTTATAAATAGCATCTAAAAACTTTTCTCTCATCTCAGAAGCAGCAGCATTTGTAAAAGTTACTACTAGTAATTTATCAATATCAATATTATCTTTTAATATTTTTTGTATAATTCTTTCTATAAGAACCGCTGTTTTTCCGACTTCCGAGCAGCAGCAGCTACTAACATATTTGAACCTTTTTTATAAATAGCATCTTTTTGCTCATCTGTAAATTCCATATATATTCCCCTAACTTAATAATTTCAAAGCTTGTTTAATTATTTCTTCTGTAGATAAGCTTGAATTTATTTTCTTTAAAACAAAGTCTATATCTTTTCTAGAATAGCCTAAAATTTGAAGAGCATCAGCAGCATCACTTGAGTATTCGACATTATTTTTTGTATTTTCTTTTGTTTCTTCATTTGTTAAATCTTTTTCAGCTTTCAATTTATCTTTTAACTCTAACACTAATCTTTGAGCTGTTTTATTTCCAATTCCGTGGAAGAGCTGTAATTTTCTTTATATCATTTGAAACAACAGCAATTGCAAAATCTGACGCTTCTATATTTGATAACATATTGATAGCTGATTTTGAACCAATTCCACTTACTGAAATTAATAACTCAAACATTCTAAGTTCTTCTTTTGTATTAAATCCATAAAGACTTATATTATCTTCTCTTACTTGATAATATGTATATACTTTTACTTTTGAATGAAGCTCTCCAAGCCTTCCAATTGAAATATTCGCCATAAAAATTTTATAACCTATTCCATTATTATCTATTACAACATAACCATTTCCTTTTTCTTCTAAATCACCTTTTATATATGAATACATATTTTTTCCCCCACAATCATCTTAATAAATAATTTCATTTTAACTATATAACATATATACTAAAAATACAAGCGAACATTTAAATTTAATCTAAAAAAAATAAAATTGCCTAAAAAGCAATTTTATTTTTCTTATATTATCCCTTGATTAATACATACCGCCCATAGCGTTCATATCAGGAGCTCCATGATTTCCACATCCGCATTCTTTTTCCTTTTTAGTTGTGATTACTCTTTCTGTTGTTAAAATCATTGAAGCTACACTTTCAGCGTTTTGTAAAGCAGATCTTGCAACTTTAGTTGGATCAACTATTCCAGCTTTTTTCATATCAACATACTCTTCTTTAGCAGCGTCAAATCCAATTCCTGGTTTTTCATTTTTAACATTATTTAAAATAACAGGTCCTTCCAATCCAGCGTTTTCAGCTATTTGTTTAATTGGAGCTTCTAAAGCTTTAATTACTATTCTAACACCAACTTTTTCGTTTTCAGGAACTTCATTTAATAATTTCTCAACCTCAGGTAAAATATTAACATAAGCTGTTCCACCACCTGGTAAAATTCCTTCTTCAACAGCAGCTTTAGTAGCAGATAAAGCATCTTCAATTCTTAATTTTTTATCTTTCATTTCAACTTCAGTTGCAGCTCCAACTTCAATTACAGCTACTCCACCAGCAAGTTTAGCTAATCTTTCATGTAATTTTTCTTTATCATAAGAACTTTCTGTTTCATTAATTTCTTTCTTAATTTTAGAAACTCTTTCATTTAATAAATTCTTATCTCCGCTTCCATCAACGATTATTGTATCTTCTTTACTGATTTTTACTTGTTTTGCTCTTCCTAATTGATCAAGAGTTGTATTTTTAAGTTCTAACCCTAATTCACTTGTAATAACTTCTCCACCTGTTAAAATTGCTATATCTTGTAACATTTCTTTTCTCTTATCACCAAATCCAGGAGCTTTTACAACAGCAACATTTAAAACTCCTCTTAATTTATTCAAAACAAGTGTTGAAAGTGGTTCTGATTCAATATCATCAGCAATAATAACCATTTTTCCACCATTTTGTGATAATTCTTCTAACAATGGTAAAATTTCTTGAATATTACTTATTTTCTTGTCTGTTATTAATATGTATGGATTATCCATAACAACTTCCATTTTTTCGCTATCTGTTACCATATATGGAGAAACATAACCTTTGTCAAATTGCATACCTTCAACAACATTTACATTTGTACTAGAAGTTTTTGATTCTTCAATAGTTATAACTCCATCTTTTGAAACTTTTTCCATAGCGTCTGCAATTAAATTTCCAATTGTTTCATCTTTTGAAGAAATTGTAGCAACACGAGCAATATCTTCTTTTCCATTAACTTCTGAGCTAATTTTCTTTAATTCACTAACTGCTTTTTCAGTAGCTTTGTCCATACCTCTTTTTATTGCTAAAACATCTCCACCAGTACTTACTATCTTAATTCCTTCTTTTAACATAACTTGAGCAAGAAGTGTAGCTGTAGTTGTTCCGATCACCAGCTACATCATTTGTTTTTGTAGAGACTTCTTTTACAAGAGAAGCACCCATATTTTCAAATGGATCTTCTAATTCAATTTCCTTTGCAATAGTAACACCATCATTTGTAATTAAAGGCGCACCATAAGATTTATCTAAAACAACATTCCTTCCTTTTGGTCCAAGTGTTACTTTAACAGTATCTGCTAATTTATTTACACCTTCCATTAAACTCTTACGAGCCTCCTCACCATATCTTATATCCTTTGCCATTGTTTTCTCCTTCCAAATCGATTTATAGCTTCGTCTAGCGTTGTTGCTGCTCAAGAAATTTCAAATCGACGTACCTTAGTACGCCTCATTGAATATTTCTTTCGCGCGCCTAGCTATACTCGCTCTAAATCAATTTTATAAATTTATTATTTAATTATTTTTATTCTACTTTAGCTAAAATATCTGACTGGCGTACGATAATATAATCGACTCCTTCATACTTAACTTCAGTTCCTGAATATTTACTAGTAATAACTTTATCGCCTTTCTTAACTTGCATTTCGATTTTTTCTCCATCCACAATTCCACCAGGTCCTACTTCTATAACCTCAGCAATTTGTGGTTTTTCTTGTGATCCAGAAGATAATATTATTCCACTTTTAGTTGTCTCTTCTGCGTCAACCATTTTAATTAATACTCTGTCAACTAATGGTTTTATCATCTTTTCTTCCTCCTTTATTATTAAAAACTTTTTTATTTTATTCAAAATCACCCAAAAAAGTTATAATAAATTTAGCAGTCTATTTATTAGACTGCTAAAATAATATACCCATTTTATATTTTTGTCAATACATTTTTTAAAATATTTTAATTTTTTGCTGCTTTAATAAATTCTCTAAATAGTGGAGCTGGTTTATCTGGTCTTGATTTAAATTCTGGGTGGAACTGTCCACCAATAAAGAATTTATGTGTTGGAATCTCAACAATCTCAACTAGTAATCCATCTGGTGATGTTCCGTGATACTTTTAAACCTGCTTTTTCAAATTGTTCTTTAAAATCATTGTTATACTCAAATCTATGTCTATGACGTTCATTTATATCATCTTTTCCATAAATTTTATGAGCTAAACTTCCTTTTACAATGTGACATGGGTAACTTCCAAGTCTCATTGTTCCACCTTTTTTAGTAATACCTTTTTGAGTTTCCATTATATGTATAACTTGATTTGGAGTCTTTTTATCAAATTCTTCAGAATTTGCATCTTTTAATCCTAAGACATCACGAGCAAATTCAACGACAGCCATTTGCATTCCAAGACAAATTCCAAGGAAAGGAATATTATTCTCTCTAGCATATTTTATCGCTGTAATCATACCAGGTATTCCTCTTTCTCCAAACCCACCAGGAACTAGAATTCCATCATATTCTTTTAATGTTTGATGCACATTTTCAGGTGTTATATTTTCAGAATCAATATAGCCAATTTCTACTGATACACCATTTTCAAATCCGCCATGTCTTAAACTTTCACTAACTGACAAATATGAATCATGAAGTTGCATATATTTTCCTACAATAGCAATTTTTACTTGTCCAGAAATATTTTTTATTTTCTTAATCATATCTTGCCAAGCTTTATTTTTTGGCTCAATATTTGTTAAATTTAAATGTTTACAAGCAGCAACAGCTAATCCTTGATCTTCTAGCATTAATGGAACTTCATACAAATTAGAAGCTGTTAAATTTGGGATTACATTTTCTGGTCTTACATTACAAAACAAAGCAATTTTATTTTTTGTATCTTCTGGAATTTCTGTTTCACTTCTACAAACTAATATATCTGGTTTAATTCCATAAGATTGTAACTCTTTTACAGAGTGTTGAGTTGGTTTTGACTTTAACTCATTTGAGCCTGAAATAAATGGAAGAAGTGTAACATGAACATATAAAACATCTTCTTTTGGTTTTTCAAGTCCAACTTGACGAATTGCCTCTAAAAGAGCTAAACCTTCTATATCTCCAACTGTTCCACCAAGTTCTGTTATTACTACATCAACATCTGAATTTTCAAAACTATAAATATTTTCTTTTATCTCATTTGTAATATGTGGAATAACTTGAACTGTTTTTCCTAGATAATCTCCATTTCTTTCTTTATTTATAACACTTTGATAAATTTTTCCGAGATGTTACACTACAATTTTTATTAAGATTAACATCTGTAAATCTTTCATAATGTCCTAAATCTAAGTCTGTTTCAGCACCATCATCTGTAACAAAAACCTCTCCATGTTCATAAGGACTCATTGTTCCGAGGATCAACATTTATATAAGGATCAAATTTTTGATTTATTACCTTATAACCTCTGTTTTTCAACAATCTTCCAAGTGAAGCAGCTGTGATTCCTTTTCCTAGACCTGATACAACTCCCCCTGTTACAAAAATGTACTTTGTTCCCATATTATCCTCCATTTATAACTAAAAAATTTTATTCATTTGTTATTTCTTTTTTCATTTTCTCTGGCGCTCTAACTTTTGACATAATATATTTATAAGCTCTATCAATTTCCATTTTGTCTTCACTCTTTTTAAATATAAATTTATATGGTTTTTGTCTAGTTTTTGAATAAATCGTTATAATTCTATCTTTTCTTTTTACAATATACATATCTTGCCAAGCTAAAAATCTATATTTTTCGCAATAAATTCCTTTAGCTGTAATTTTTACAACATCATAATTTATGTATTCAAAAATTATATAAACCACAAACATAATACATGTTTGTAATATAACTTCCGAATTGTGAATAGCAATTCCTAAAACCGCTAAAAACACTGAATATAACAAAATTATCAAATTCAAAGTTTGTAAAACCTCTGATAATCTTGACTTTAAAACTACATTTGGTTCATTCATATTTTACCTTTTCCTTTGTTTATTTATCTTCTTTGTTTTACTGCCTCATATATTATAATTCCGCTTGATACAGAAGCGTTTAAAGATGTTATTTTTCCTTTCATTGGAATTTTTACTAATAAATCTACATTTTCTTTGGTAAGTCTACTCATTCCAAATCCTTCGCTTCCAATTACAATAGCAATAGGACCTTTAAAATCTTGATCATAATAATACTTTTGAGCTTCTCCATCAGTTCCAATTACCCATAAGCCATTATCTTTTAACATTCTTATAGTTTCATTTATATTATTTACTCTAGCAACTTTAACATAACTTGTAGCACCAGCAGAAACCTTTGAAACTGTACTATTTACTGTTACTGTTCTTCTTTTTGGAATAATAACTCCGTGACAACCAGCAGTTTCAGCAGTTCTAATTATTGCTCCTAGATTATGAACATCTTCAATTCCATCTAATATAATTATAAATGGATCTTCGTTCTTTTGTTTTGCAAAATCTAAAATATCTTCTACTTCGCAATAATTAAATGGTGGAACAACAGCTACAACTCCTTGATGAAATTCAGACATTGAATCTAATTTCTGTTTTGAAACTTCAACTATTACAACTTTCTTCTCATTTGCTTTAGCTATAATTTCATTTATTGATCCATGTTTTTCTCCACGCTCAACATAAAGTTTATTAATATCTTTATCTGATTTTAAAAGCTCTAAAACAGCGTTTCTTCCACTTACAATATCTTCGTAATCTTTTTCTTCAACTTCTTTTTCACGTTTCGTATTATTATAACTATTTTTATTATAACCTTGCTTTTCTTTTTTTACAATACGTTTTTCTTCTTTTTCTCGATTTATTCGAGCACGTCTTGATTGCTTATCTCTGTAGCTTTGTCTCATACTATTTTTTCTCCTTTTTTATTTAGTATTAGTGATAATTTCTTAAAAAATATATATTCGACTAAGCGACCGCTGTGGGGACCGCCGAGTCTACAAGATATTGACTTTAAGGATTTTAGACTTCAAATCATTAAAGTCAATAGATTGTACGAAGGTGGGAGGAGCTAGGAGAATATTATATTTTTTAAAAAATTAATAATATTTTGATAACTATAAAAATTCTCGTGAAAATTTTTTATTATAATATTATTATTGTTCGTCTGAAAGTTTTAGTACAGACAGAAACGCTTCCTGTGGAACCTCTACATTTCCGATTTGTCTCATCTTCTTTTTACCTTTTTTCTGTTTTTCTAAAAGCTTTTTCTTTCTAGTAATATCTCCACCATAACATTTAGCTAATACATCTTTTCTCATAGCTGAAATCGTTTCTCTAGCAATAATTTTTCCACCAACAACCGCTTGAATTGGAATTTCAAATAATTGTCTTGGAATAACAGTTTTAAGTTTTTCAGCCATTTTTCTCCCTCTTTCATAACTTGAATCTTTATGAACAATAAATGAAAGAGCATCTACAGCTTCATTATTTATATGAATATCAAGTTTTACTAAATCTCCTCTTCTATACTCTTTAAACTCATAATCAACAGAAGCGTAACCTTTAGTTTTGGATTTGATACTATCAAAGAAATCATAAATTATTTCATTTAAAGGCATATCATAAACAAGTGTAACTCTAGATTCATCTAAATAACTCATGTTTACGTATTCGCCACGCCTATTTTGACAAGCTTCCATAACATTTCCAACAAATTCTTTTGGAATCATTATTTCAACCTTCATAATAGGTTCTTCGATATATTTTATCTCTGTTTGAGGTGGCAAATCCATTGGATTATAAATTTCTAAAGTTTCTCCAGAAGTTTTTATTACTTTATAAATAACAGATGGCGCAGTAGTGATTAAACCTAAATCAAATTCTCGTTCAATTCTTTCCATAATAATTTCAAGATGAAGTAATCCTAAAAATCCACATCTAAATCCGAATCCAAGAGCAACTGATGTTTCAGGTTCATAATTTAAAGCGGCATCATTTAACTTTAATTTTTCTAGAGCATCTTTTAAAGCTCCATATTCACTTCCATCTACTGGATATAACCCACAATAAACCATAGAATTAGCCTTTTTGTAGCCAGGTAAAGCTTTTTCAGCCGGATTATTTTTCAAAGTAATTGTATCTCCAACATGTAAATCTGAAATTGTTTTTACAGAAGCACAAATATAGCCAACTTCTCCAGCCTCTAAACTGTCTGATGGAATATAAGTTCCAGCTCCAAAATAACCAACTTCTGTTACTGTAAAAATTTTTCCAGTTGCCATAAATAATATTTCATCATTTGGCTTAACTCGTCCATTTTTAACTCTTACATAACTTAACGCACCTTTATAGTTATCATAATATGAATCAAAAATTAAAGCTTGTAGTTTTCCATCTCTATCACCTTTAGGAGCTGGAATATCTGTAATAATTTTTTCTAAAACTTGATCCACATTTAATCCAGTTTTTGCGGATATACAAGGACTATCTTCCGCTGGGATTCCTATTATATCTTCAATTTCTTTTTTTACTTCTTCAGGTCTAGCGTTTGGTAAATCAACTTTATTAATAACTGGGACAATTTCTAAATTATCTTCTAAAGCAAGATATACATTCGCTATTGTTTGAGCCTCAACACCTTGAGTACTATCAACAACAAGAATCGCACCTTCACAAGCGGCTAAACTTCTAGAAACTTCATAATTAAAGTCAACATGTCCAGGAGTATCTATTAAATTAAAAGTATATGTTTTTCCATCTTTACTAGTATAATTCATTTTTACAGCTTGAGATTTTATTGTAATTCCTCTTTCACGCTCTATATCCATATTATCTAAAAGCTGTTCTTCCATATTTCTTTTATCAACAGCACCAGTCATTTCAATTATTCTGTCAGCTAAAGTTGATTTTCCATGATCTATATGAGCAATTATACTGAAATTTCTAATTAATTCTTGCTTATTTTCCATAAAATAGTCCCTTCTCTTTTAAAACAAACATATTATACCAAAAATTGTTATTTCTTGCAATAGATTTTTTATTCATTTTGCCATAAAAAGCATGGATATCCATTATTTAAACTATTTATTGTCCAAATAGGTAATGAATTATTTAATAACATGAAAACAGAATCTGAATTAAATGATTTAAATAATATATCTATTTTATAAGTTCCTAAAAAACTAGCATTTGCTCTTCCAAAAATGTAATATGAATTTTGAACAATAGCACCTATACAAGAAATTTGATTTTGAGAACTACAATTAATCTGACCAATATTATAACAATCTTTTACTATATTTTTCGTACTATCTGAATTAGAACCATCAAAATAATGTTGAGTTCCTCCCAAAATTCCTCCGTTTAAATTTTCATTACTTGTTATTGTTCCTGTATTATAACAACACTTTATAGTAACATTTTTATTATATACATTCCAAGAACCACCTACGATTCCTCCAACAGCCCTTGAAGCCTTGATTGTTCCATTATTATAGCAACTAAAAAGAGCGCAATCTTTTCCATCTAGCTGAACTTCAGCATAACCTATAATTCCACCTGAAGATTGAAAACTAGCTGTAATTGAGGAGCTACTTCTATTTCCACAATTTTCAACATAACCTGAACTTGCTCCGCAAATTCCTCCTATACTTTCTTTTCCACTTATACTTTCATAATTTAAGCAATTAGTAACATAACCTTTTGAATTTGCACCTGTTATTCCACCATAATAAGTACCTGTTCCATTTATAGTTACATGTGATTTACAATTTGTAATAGTATTAGTATTTTCTCCAGCTATTCCACCCATTTTTGAATAGCCTCCAGCAGATATATTACCATATACTAATAAATTAGAAATTTCTCCACCATTTACACCAAAAATTCCTTGACAATCACTACCAGCTACAATTTGTAAATTACTTATCGAATGATTATTTCCATGAAATCTTCCTTTAAATTGGTTTTGACTAGTTCCAATTGGAGTCCAATTTCCAGATAAATTTATATTATTTAATAAATATAAATCTCTTGAATCAAAATTAACAATTCTTTCATTGTGAAGTTTTCTTAATTTAAGTAAATCTGTCAAATCATTGATTCTAGAAATATTAGGTGTAATCTCACTTGAGTTTTTTGTATTTTGTTTAAAGTCTATTCCTTTTACATAACAATTTTCATAAAATGGAATATCTTTAATTGGAACTGTTATTATTTCAGTTTTATTATTTAATTTTTGATTTGTGTAATCAAAAGTTTTATATAATTTCCCATTTATATAAAATTCAATTTTAGAAATTCCACTAAGCTTGTCTTTAGCGTTAATTGTAAAAGTTGTTCCGCTATCATTAGCTTCTGGCGCACTTACAGATATTTCATCAAAAATTTTATCAATTAAAAAAACATACCTATTTTGATTTCCATAACTGTCTGTAACTAAAACTTGATACCACCCGATCTTGGCTAAAAGTTGTTCCACTGTCGAAATCTTTTCCGTACACCGAGAAAAATTCTTTTCATCGGGATTAAACCAATATTTAGCAGATGAAATTCCAGATTCGTCAGAATAAGTAACATTTACATCTTTGGTAAATTCATCATGATCATAATCTTCTCTTCTTCCGTTTACATCTGGTTTTAATGTATCTATATTTAATTTATTAATTCTTATTACTTCTTCAAACTCATTAGTTGTTATATATTTAGCAAAAACTTTATAATTCAACGAAAAAATAACAATTATTATTGAAAAAAATACTATTATTTTATTTTTCAAATTTACCCCTCCTTTTGGATATTTACTATTTTAAGCTTTATATTAAATCCTTCTTTTAGTAATGTTTTATTATTTTTGTCATATCTAACTTTAATTTTATAATTTGAAGTCTTACTTCCAATATCAAATGTTTCAGGAACTTTAGTAGTATAATTTTCAAGAGTTACTAATTCCTCTTTTCCACTTTTTACCCTATAAAGCTCAATAATTAAAGGTGGATTATTTTGTGATAATTCTAAAGAAATATTATATTTAGATTTTACTTCACTAGAAATATTTCCAGAAAAATTTTGAACACTAAATTCATAAATAATTTCATCATCGGTATTTAATACATCTTTTACAATATTTTTTCCGACATTTGTAGAAAAGGAAAAATTAGCAACTTTTGATTTACCGCTGACTTTAACGTTCTGAACGAATCTAGCGTATGTGAAATTAAAACTAATAGCTATAAAAATTGTAAGCATTAGCATTATGAAAAAAAATTTTGATAATTTGAATTTAAACATTTTTTCTGCTTAAATAGAAATACTTTTTAATTAATATACCTAAAGTATGATTATAATATCAGATTTGAAATTACTTGTCAATACTTTTTAAATAGAAAAAGCACTTTTTTAAAAGTGCTTTTATCTATAAGATTATACAAATTAATCCTCCGCTTCCTTCATTTACTATTCTTTCAATAGTATCACGTAATTTTCCTTGAGCATCTTCTGGCATTCTTGCAAGTTTATTTTGTAGCCCTTCATTTACAAGCTCATGTAAACTTTTTCCAAAAATATTAGATTCCCAAATTTTCTTTGGATTTTCTTCAAATTCTGAAAGTAAATATTTTACTAAATCTTCTGATTGTCTCTCACTTCCTACAATTGGAGACACTTCTGTTTCGGTATCTATTTTTAACATGTGAATAGATGGTGCTTTTGCTTTTAATTTTACTCCATATTTGTTTCCTTGTTTTACAATCTCTGGTTCTTCTAAAATAAGATCATCAATTCCTGGATTTACAATTCCATAGCCTCTCTCATAGACTTCATGAAGAGCGTAAGCCATCTTATCATATTCCTTTTTAACCTTAGCAAATTCTATAATTGAGCTGAATAATTCCTCTTCATTTTTTATTTCTACACCTGTCATATTACTTAAAACATCATAGAATAAACTATCTTTAAGCCCAACATCGACTCTTACAACACCATTTGATAAATTAATTTCACTAATATTTACATTTTCTATATTTTCATTATTTTCTTTCAAAAGCTCATATTTTTCTTTAACATCAATAATTTTATTTACATCTTTAAAAACATCTCTAACACTCATAAATAAGCTGTATTTTAATTCATTTTCTAGTGGCAAACCATTGACCCATTTTGGAAGATTTATATTTATTCTGTCAACACTAAATTCATATAAAAGTTTTGTAAAAATATTATTTAAATCATCTAAAGTCATGTTCTCGCAACTCATTGGAATTACTTGTGTTCCATATTTTGTTTCCAAATTTTTAGCTAAATTTTGACATTCTAAAGACTCTGGATCTCTAGAATTTAAAATCATTACAAATGGTTTTCTTAAATCTTTTAATTCATTTACAACTCTTTCTTCTGCTCCAATATATTCTTCTCTTGGAATCTCTGTAATTGTTCCATCTGTAGTTATAACCATTCCAACAGTTGAATGTTCTGTAATTACTTTTTTGGTTCCGATTTCAGCTGCTTGCTCAAATGGAATTTCTTCTTGAGACCATGGAGTTTTCACCATTCTTGGCATATCTTCCTCCATAGATCCTAAAGCTCCATTTACTAAATATCCAACACAATCTACAAGTCTTGTTTTCATTTTTATATTTCCATTTAAATTGATACTTACTGCCTCATTTGGTATAAATTTTGGCTCAGTAGTCATAATAGTTCTTCCGACCTGCGCTTTGTGGAAGCTCATCAACACTTCTTTCTTTTTTATAATCATTTTCAATATTTGGTAAAACTAAAAGCTCCATAAAATTTTTAATAAATGTAGATTTTCCAGTTCTTACTGGACCCACAACACCAATGTATATATCTCCACCAGTTCTTACAGCAATATCTTGGTATATTTCAAAATTTTCCATAAAAAAATAACCCTCCTACACATTTTGTACATCTTTACTTAATGTATATTAGGGTCTAATTTTTTTATTACTTAAATTTATTGTATTTTATAAATTTTTCCATTTGAGCAAACATATTTGCCAGAGTTTTCAGTAGAAACCTTCCCTTGTTCAGCTGTTTCTTTCAAGTATTTTGAGCTATCTGAACTTTGAACATTTCCAGCAAATTTTGCTTTATTTATTTCACTAGCAGTTACTGGTGATTTATAATAATCTACCAAAACTCCTTCTGTTTCAACTTGAGTTCTACCTTTTTGTGAAACATTATTATATGCAACCATTACAAAAATCAAGAAAAACATCATTGAAAGTAAGGCAAATATTGAAATTGCGCCTTTATTTTTTTTCATATTTTTATACCTCTTTACACCTATTTATATAAATTAATTGTACATAAAAAATTCTAAAATATCAACAGTTTTCATATTACATTTTGATTACAATATTTTGCATATTTTCCATTTTTTTATACATACTACTTTTAAGCAAAAATGAAAGGATTTCATTTAAAAATATGAATATAAAAAACGTATTTGATAATATTTTTAGCTATAACAAAAATAATAATAGAAAATTTCTTCTTCCTCTTACACCTAATAATTTACAAAAAAAAGAAGAAAAGAAAACATTAATATTCGATAATTTTGATAAAAATTTCGAGTTTTTAAAAGTAAAATATAATTTACTAATAAATAGCGACATAAATACTCGTGAATTTGAAATAACAGTTGCTTCAAAAAGTTTTAAAGCAATACTAATCTTTGTTGATGGAATAACTGATTCTCAATCTATAAATAATAATATTCTTGCTCCACTTATGTTGAAAAATTCTATAAAAATGAATCCATCAAAATCAATGAAAATTGATAATGTAAAAAAATTTGATTTACAAGAATTTTTAACAAATAAACTTTTATCTCAAAATGTTGTTAAAGTTTCTAAAGATTTTGATGATTGTTTTCAAAAAATAAATCTTGGATTTACAGTTCTTTTTGTTGATACTCTAAATGTTGCACTTTGTATAGAAACAAAAAAATTTCAAGCAAGAAGTATAACAACACCTCAATCAGAAAATGTTGTTAGAGGTCCTCAAGCTGCTTTTATTGAGAATTTACGTTCAAATACTGCTCAAGTTAGAAAAATAATTAATAATGAAAATTTGGTTATTGAAAATACTAATGTTGGAAAGATTACAAATACTAATGTTTCAGTTTGCTATATGAAAAATATAACAAATGATGACTTGGTTTCAGAAGTAAAATTTAGGTTAAATAATATTGAAGTTGATGGAATAACTTCGTCTGGAGAAATTGAAAATTTGATTAAAGATAATCTTTTAAACCTTTACCCAGAATTAATTGCAACTGAAAGGCCTGATAAAACAAGTAGTTTAATTTTAGCTGGAAGAGTTGCAATTTTAGTTGACGGATCCCCTTTTGCTTTAATTGTACCAGCTTTTATGTTAGACTTTTTAGTTTCGCCAGAAGATATAAATTTAAACAATGTATTTGCAAATTTTTTAAAAGTAATTAGGGCAATAGCATATTTTCTGGCGATTTTACTACCTGGAATATATATATCTGTAACTACTTTTCATGATGAATTTCTCCCAACAGAGCTTCTTCTTGCCATAAGTAGCGCAAGAGAAAAAATTCCGTTTCCAATAATATTGGAAATTGCCTTAATGGAACTATCTTTTGAACTGATACGAGAGGCTGGAATTCGAGTCCCATCAGCTTTTGGTCAAACAATTGGAATAGTCGGTGCTCTAATTTTAGGAGATGCTGCGGTTTCTGCAAATATTGTAAGTCCAATTTTAGTAATCATAATATCAATAACAGCAATTTCAGAATTTTCTTTACCAGATTATTCGTTTTCATTTTCAACTAGAATTTTTAGACTCATGTATATTATATTAGGCTATTTATTTGGATTATTTGGAATATCATGTGGAATGTTTTTACATTTAATATTCTTATTCTCTTATAATTCTTTTGGTGTTCCGTTTTTGTCATATAAATTTTTCAAAAATTACCTTTTAGAGCCAATTTGGAAAAACGAAAAAAGAAGTCAAGTTTTAAACACTAAAAGGCCTATAAAAGAGCCTAAAGTATCTATGAAATGGAGGAAAAATGAAGAATAAACTTAATATTTTTGAAGCAATTTCTATAATTATAATAATTACAGTTGCTCAAATAATTTTAGATTTTCCTGAATATTTAGTAGATCTAACTGGAAGTGGAACAATAGTAAATATACTATTTTTAGCAATAATATCATTAATATTTTGTATTATTATCTCCAAAATTTTCAAAAATTTTTCTAACCATGACATAATAGATATTTCAGAAATAGTCGGAGGAAATTTTTTAAAATTTATAATATCAATTATTTTTATAGTATTTTTGTTTATTACTGTAGTTTCAGCTATTTTAAACTTTTTATATTTAATTAGAAATGTATATTTTCCAAATTCTAATTCATTATTTATATTATCAATATTTATGGTTGCAATATTGTTTACATGTTTAAAAGGATTTTATCCACTTAAAAAAAGCTCTTCACTATTTATCGGAATATTTATTTTAAGTATAATATGTCTATTTTTTGGAGATAACGGAAATTTTAATAGCAATAATTTAATCCCAATTTTTGGATTTAACTATAAAACTACATTCGGATTAGGCTTTGCAAATATTTTTATATTTAACTTTATATTAATATATTTCTTCTTGATGCCACTAATTTCAAAGAAAAACGATTATAAAAAAATATTATTCTCATCTTTTGGAATAAATATTGTATTATTACTAATTTCAATAGCTTCAATACTTTTATATTATCCTGCTCCTATTACACATTCACTTTCAAAAATAAACACAATGAGTACAATTTTATTGGTTACAAGAAGAATACAAATAAGCTCTTTTCTTTCTCAAACAGACAGTATATTTGTATTTATTTGGAGTTTTGCAATACTTAATTATATTTCATTTTTAATTAACGGAATAATTTATATTTTAAATAAGCTTTTTAAATATGAAAATAAAGAAAGGCTCTCTTTACCGGTCATATCAATTATCTTAGGATGTGTAATTTTTGTAAGTAGAATTATTACAGTGGAATTTTTAGAAAATATAATCTTTAAATATTATTCAATAATTTTAACATTTGGAATCTCATTTATAATACTGGTTATAGGCTATTTTAAAAATAAAATGAAAGGGTCAAAAAATGAGAAAATTACAAAATAAAATTTTTCTTTTAATATCATTTTTTCTAATATTTTTACTTACAGGTTGCGCAAATTCTGAAGAAAACTTAGAAAATTACTATTATGTAATGGCAATTGGAATTGATAAAGGCGAAAATACAAAAATAAATTTAAGTGTCCAAATTGCCTCAAACTCTTCTGGTAGCCAAGATTCTGATAGCGGATCTTCTCAACAAAATTCTTCTAATATTTACTCAACTCCTTGTAATTCTATTGACTCTGGAATTAGTATTTTAAATAATTATTTGAGTAAAAGAATAAATATTTCGCATTGTTCAGCTATAATATTTTCTGAAGAACTTGGACGAGAAGGAATAAAAAACTATATTAATGCTTTAGGAAACAATCCTGAAATAAGGCCAACTTGCAATATAATGATTTCATCTACAACTGGGCTTGACGTTCTTGAAAAAATTTCAAATTCAACAGAAGTTTTTTCATCTAGATATTATGAATTTATAAAATCATCTACAAAATATACTGGCTATTCAGTAACTCCAGAGCTAAGTGAATTTTTCTACTGTTTAAATTTTAGCAAAAATTCATGTTTTGCGTCTTATATTACAGTATCAGATGAAGTAGTTCAAAATACTGGAATTGCTGTATTTGACGGAGATAAATTTTCTGGACAATTATCTGTTTTAGATTCTATTTCTTACGCCTTAATCACAGACAGATTAGAAAGTGCTACAATTTCAATAAAAAGTCCAAAAGATGAAGATAAATTAATAGATGTTTCAATTAAGCAAGCAAAAAAACCTGAAATAGAATGTAAACTAGTAAACAATTACCCATTTATTAAAATTAAAACTTCTCTTGAATATGGAATTTTAAGTTCAACTTATGAAATTGACACAGATTCTGAAGATGGAAATTTGCTTTTAGAAAGAGCTATAAATTCATATATACAAGAAATTATCTCTAATTTCTTATACGAAATTTCTCATAAATATGATGCAGATATTTGCAATTTTAAAAATGAAATTTTAAAAAATTATTTGACATTAGAAGAATTTGAGAAAATTCATTGGAATGAAATTTATAAAGATTCTTACTTTGAAGTAAGTGTTGATGGAAAAATTGAAAATTTAGGAATGTTTTCTCAAGAATAGAAAGGATTTAACATGAAGTTTTTATATATAATAGTTATAATTTATATATTTTTAAAAAGCTGGTATTACGGACTTTATGAGTTAAAAGAAAACAAAAATAAGCCCGCAGGGATTTCTATATTTTTCTTATCTCTCCTACGGGCTAATTATTCCTATAACAATTCTAATTTTTAAATATTAAAGATTTTTATTTTGATTACCGAAAAGATTAGCAAACTCGTTTTGAACTTTCTTTTGAAGATTTGTAGCGTAAGTACGACTAGCACCCTCAAAATCTGTAAAACTATAAAAATTCTTAATATCTGTATCTTGATTTAAGAAGAATGGTTTTGCTAAAACTTTAGCTTTATATTCATTTGCTTTATCAATGTTTTTCTCAACACCATCTCCCCAATAATATAGTTTTCCTAAATAATATGAAGAAAATACATTATTGCTAGCTTCAGCCTTTTCAAAATATTCTTTAGCTTTTAAATGATTTGTTTGTGTACCTTTTCCATTATAATAAATAACTCCAAGATAATATGATGCACCATCTACACCATCTTTATCAGCAAATTCTAAATAATTTTTTGCTTTCTCATAATCAATTGGAGCTCCGATACCTTTATAGTATCTTAATCCAAGTTCATAAGCAGCTTCACTGTTTCCATTATCTGCTAAATTTTTAAGACTATCTAATGATATAATTTCCATAAGAATTTCTCCATTTCTGTTTTTCCTAATTTCTTATAGAATTCTATCACTAACTTTTATAAAATACTATAATTTTTATATTACATTTCTATTTCATTATTACAACATTTTTTATCATATTCATCTAAAAAACTATGTACTTTTCCGTCTTTTGTATATGAAATAACTGTATCTAAATTCACATTTTGTACACTTCTAAAAATATTTATATCAATATTTTCATAATTTTCTTTTAACTTTTTAATCAAAAGCTTCATTTCTCTTCTTTTTGAATCGCCTGGATCTTCTGGATTTATATAATTTTTTTCTGTAAATTTACAAGCGCAATTTATAAAATCTAGCTCATTTCTATTTTTCCAACGAATAATATCATCTTCTCTTATATAATACATTGGACGAATTAGTTCCATTCCAGGATGTGAAGTACTTCTTACTTTCGGCATCATTGTTTGAGTTTGCGAACCATAAAACATTCCCATTAAAATAGTTTCTATAACATCATTAAAATGATGACCTAAAGCGATTTTATTACAGCCAAGCTCTTTTGCCTTTTCGTATAAATAACCTCTTCTCATTCTAGCACACAAATAACAAGGCTTATCATCCACATGTGTAACAGCTTCAAAAATATCTGATTCAAAAATTTTAATCGGAACATTTAAAATTTTTGAATTTTCAATAATTTTTTGAAGATTTTTTTCACTATATCCTGGATTCATAACAATAAACTCTAAATCAAAATTTACTTTTCTATGTCTTTTTAGCTCTTGAAAACACTTTGCCATAAGAAAAGAATCTTTTCCACCTGAGATACAAACCGCAATTTTATCTCCTTCGTTTACCATTTGAAACTCTGTTATTCCTTGAATAAACCTCTTCCAAATTTCTTTTCTATAAGATTTAGTTATTGTTTTTTCTATTTCTTCATACTTCTCCATTTTTTTCCTCAGTCTCTTTAGCTTCTAGCTTAACTTTCTTATCTCTCAGAGAACTAATCATTACAACGACACAACTAATTATTACAAATAAATAAAAATTTACGCCTCTACATAAAAGCATACTACTAGCAATCTGGCTTTGTGGATAAAACTTTTTAAATAACTCCATAAATCCACCTTCACTAACTCCAACAGCTCCTGGTGATGGGATTCCTGAAACTGTAGCAAAAAGTACAGCTTGCATTGATAACACTTCTAAAATGTTTGACTTGTTATAACCAAATGAACGATAAATCCAATATGGTACACTATAATAAATCAAAAATTGAATATATGTTGTAATAATAGTTTTAAATATTAGTAATTTATGTGTTTTAACATAAACCGCGTTTACTTGATATTTAGCAAGTTCTTGTTCCATCCATTCTTGCTTTTTATCCATATTTTTAACTTTAAAAAATTTCATAACTTTTACAGCAAATCTGATTAGCCAAGCTGTTACTCTTTTTGAGCAAATTGAAATAAGTAAAAGAGCTAAAGCGCTAGCGTTTAATAATATTCCAACAATAAAAAATATTATTAATGGTGGATTCATATATTTATAATTAAAAAATACACTAATAATTCCTATTGAAATTGTAGCAATTTGCATTGATGTTAAATTTACAAGTAAAGCAAGAGTTGAATTTGCAACATTTAAACCATCACGACTCATATAATAAATCTCCATCGGCTGACCACCAGAAGCAGCTGGAGTAATTGAGCTAAAGAAAAATCCAATTAAAGTATATCTAAAATTTCTTATAAAACTGGTCTTTTCGCCCAATGTTTTCAAAGTTCTAGTAACATTTATTGTTTCAAATAAAAAATATAAAATCATAAATCCAATTGCAATAAGAACAAATTTTAAATCTGCGCTTCTTACTAAATCTAATATTTCAGTTGGATTTTGATCTTTAAAAATAATATAAAATGTTAAAAAAATTAATATAACAAATATAAGCAAATTTCTAATTGACTTTTTTGTTTCTTTTTTCTCCATTACCCTACTTCCTTTAATACTCTTTCTATATCGTCTTTTGTAATCTTTCCTTCTCTTAATATATGTACTTTTCCATTTTCTATTTCAACAATAGTTGAAGATATTCCAATTTTAGGCTCTCCACCATCTATAAAATAATCTACTTTTCCTTTAAAGTCATTCATAATTTTTCTAATATCAGTTCCGACTAGCTTCACCTGAAATATTGGCACTAGGCGTAGCTAAAGGTTTTCCAACTTCTTTTATTAATTTTAAAGCAATTTCATTTTCAGGCATTCTAACCCCTATTGTATCTTTACCAGAAGTTACCTGATCTGGAATTTTGTCATTTTTCTCTAAAATTATAGTAAGTGGTCCAGGAAAAAATTCATTTATAATAGCTTTCTCTTCCTTTGATATATTTTTAGCCACATCATAAATCATTGAAATATCACTTACTAAAACACTTATCGCTTTATTTCTTGGTCTTTTTTTTATTTCATAAATTCTTTTTACTTGTTCTTTATTAAAGCAATCACAGCCTATTCCATAAACTGTTTCTGTTGGAAAAACAACAATTCCACCCTCATTTATTTTTTTAGCTATTTCTTTTAATTTATCATATTCAATTTCATTTCTAAAATCAATATATTCTTTCATTTTTAAGTCATTCCCCAAAAAACAGTAAGTAGCCTTTTAGAATACTTACTGTATATAAGCCTTTATCTATACCGCTCCATCCGCCTTAATTACAGATAAAACTGTTTTTAATAAAATTTTTAAATCAAGAAGTATAGACATATTTTCCGAATAATAAACTTCCATTTCAACTCTTTCTTCATAAGTAGTATTACTTCTTCCATTAGCAGCCCAATAACCAGTTATTCCCGGTTTTACAGATAAGAATTTTTCCTTTTTGTCTCCAAATAATTCAATTTCATCATCAATAACAGCTCTAGGCCCTACAAGACTCATTTCTCCTTTTAATACATTTATAAATTGAGGAAATTCATCTAAGCTTGTCTTTCTAAGGAATTTTCCCATTTTAGTGATACGAGGATCATTTTTTAATTTTCTAGTTGCTAAAAACTCTTTTCTTAATTCTTCATCTTCCTCTAATATCTTCTTTAACTTTTCATCAGCATCAACAACCATTGATCTGAATTTATACATTTTAAATTTCTTTCCATTTTTTCCAATTCTCTCTTGAGAATAAAATAATGGTCCATTTTCTTTTGAAATAACATTAACAAGTCCTACAACTAAAGTTATAGGTATCAACAATAAAATTCCTACTAAGCTTCCTATTATATCAATAATTCTTTTAACAAACAAAGTTATTTTTCTTTCTAAATACTCAGCAACAGTTTTTTCTGGCATTTGACTATAAATAACTTCATCATAAAATTCGCTTCTATTTTTTCTAGTTGTAACAAAAAGAGTTATTAATACAATTTTCAAATTCAATATAAATGAGCAATTTAATAAATATCTTAAATCTAAATCTAAACGCTCTTCAAAAGTAATCTTTCTTTTTCCTGATATTTGATAAACTCCAGTTAAACCCGGTTTAGCTTTAGTAATTACTTCATAATATTCTCCCATTTTTGGAATTTCTTCTATTGTATATGGTCTAGGTCCTACTAGAGTCATTTGTCCAAATAATATGTTTATAAATTGTGGAAATTCTGAAATAGGAGCATCAGTATTTAATTTAAATAATTTAAAAACTTTTCCATTTTTTCCTATTCTTTTTTGATAATAAAATAGAGGGCCTTTTCTTTCAGATTGAATATTATTTATCAAACTATATATACTAATTGGTATTAATAATATTATTCCGAACTAAAGCGCCTATTATATCTATTAATCTAATTAATATTCTTTTAAAAATAGAAATGGCTTTTTCGTCATAAATTGGATTTAATAAAGCTTGTTCATTAACCTCCAAATTTACTACGGAATTAGTCTTCATCAAAGATTTCCTCCATTTAATTTTAAATTCACAAATCTATTATAACATCATAATAAATATATTTCAATAAAAAACTTGAAATTTTTGCAAAATTTACATAATTTTCCCATATTTTCGCAAATATTAGAAAGAAAATGTTTTATTTATATTATTATCAATAATTATAAAAAATATTTAGTAATATTTTTAAAACTCTTGCAATTTTTGGAAAAATAAGTTATATTAATTTTTGTAGTTTATTTTTAGGAGAAAATGATGAAAAAACTTTGGAATTGGTGTATGAATATTTACCATAAATATAAAGAAATTATAAATTATTTAATAGTTGGTGGACTTACAACAGTCTTATCTTTAGCTGTATATTATGGTTCTGTTTTAACATTTTTAGATCCACAAAATGAAATTCAACTTCAAATAGCAAATATTTTATCTTGGACAGCCGGAGTTATTTTTTCATATTTTATGAATAGAATTTTCGTTTTTGAAAGTAAAGAAAAAAATAAAATTAAAGAAGCTGGAAAGTTCGTAAGTTCAAGAATTATAACACTTCTTATGGACATGGCAATTATGGCAATCGGCGTAAGCGTACTAAAATTTAATGATAAAATAATGAAATTATTCTCACAAGTTGTAATCACAATTTCTAATTACATTTTTAGCAAATTATTTGTATTCACAAAAAAAGTTAATAATGAAAATAAAGAAAAAATAGAAGAAAATTAATTCTTCTATTTTTTTGTTGGTAATATTTGTTTATCTTGAATAAATTTTTCAAGTTCTTTTATCTTATCACGAAGCTTTGCGGCTTGCTCAAATTCCATATTTCGAGCATGTTTCAACATTTCATCTGTTAATCTCGAAACAACATCTTCTAAAGATTCTTCAGGTTTAATATCATATTCAGATTTAATATCATCTGTAATTGTAGCTTTAATTGTATCTCTAACAGATTTCTTAATTGTTTGAGGAGTAATTCCGTGTTTCTTATTATATTCCTCTTGAATTTTTCTACGTCTATTTGTCTCTGAAATTGCTTTTTCCATAGAATCTGTAAGCTCGTCAGCATACATTATAACTTTTCCTTCTGTATTTCTAGCGGCTCTACCAATTGTTTGAATTAATGATCGTTCTGAACGAAGAAATCCTTCTTTATCAGCGTCTAAAATTGCAACTAATGAAACCTCTGGAATATCTAAACCTTCTCTTAAAAGATTAATTCCAACTAAAACATCAAATTCTCCTATTCTCAAATCACGAATTATTTCCATTCTCTCTAAAGCCTTAGTATCTGAGTGCATATATTTTACTCTAATTCCAGCTTCTCTTAAATATGAAGTTAAATCTTCCGCCATTTTTTTTGTTAAAGTTGTAACTAATACTCTCTCCTGTTTTTCCACTCTTTCATGAATTTGATCAATTAAATCATCAATTTGATTTTCTGTTGGCTTAACTTCAATTTTGGGATCTAAAAGTCCAGTAGGACGAATAATTTGCTCTACAATATTTTCTTTAGAATGTTCTCTTTCATATTCAGCCGGAGTCGCGCTTACAAAAATTACTTGATTTATTTTTTCTTCAAATTCATTAAATTTCAAAGGTCTATTATCAAAAGCTGATGGAAGTCTAAATCCATAGTTTACAAGAGATTCTTTTCTTGACCTATCACCATTATACATTGCTCTAACTTGAGGAATTGTAGCGTGTGACTCATCAATTAAAAGCAAAAAGTCGTCTGGGAAATAATCAAATAAAGTATATGGTGGAGATCCTTCTGGTCTACCACTTATATGTCTTGAGTAATTTTCAATTCCTTGGCAAAAGCCAGTTTCCTTTAACATTTCAATATCGAAATTAGTTCTTTCTTCGATTCTTTGAGCTTCAATTAATTTCTTATTTTGTTTAAAATATTCTACTCTTTCTTCCATTTCTTGCTCAATCGTAATCAAAGCTTTGTCCATTTTGTCTTTTGTTGTAACATAGTGAGAATTTGGGAAAATCATTACATGATTTCTAGCTCCAATTGTTTTTCCGAGTAAGAGGATTTATTTCATTTATACTTTCAACCTCATCTCCCCAAAACTCAACTCTTATAGCCTTTTCCTCTTCATTTGATGGATAAATTTCTAAAGTATCTCCTTTTGCTCTAAAAGTTCCTCTTTTAAAATCCATCTCATTACGAGAATATTGCATATTTACAAGTTTTTTCATTACTTCATTTCTTGATTTATTTTGACCAGGTCTTAAAGAAACTATCATATTTTCATAATCAATTGGGTCTCCGAAGTCCGGTAAATACAAGAAACAGAGGCAACTATTATTACATCTCTTGTTTCAAAAAGTGAAGCAGTCGCGCTATGGCGAAGTTTATCAATTTCATCATTTACAGAAGAATCTTTTTCTATATATGTGTCAGACTGAGCAATATAAGCTTCTGGCTGATAATAATCATAATAAGATACAAAATATTCAACATTGTTTTCAGGGAAAAACTCTTTAAATTCAGAATAGAGCTGTCCGAGCCAAAGTCTTATTATGAGCTAAAACAAGTGTTGGCTTTTGTACTTTTTCAATAATATTTGCCATTGTAAAAGTTTTTCCGCGAACCTGTTACACCAAGCAAAGTCTGGAATTTCTTTCCCTCTAAAATTCCTTTTGATAAATATTCAATTGCTTCTGGCTGGTCGCCAGTAGGTTTATATTCTGATACTAATTTGAACATTTTTTCTCCCTTTTATTTTAAGTTCAAGTTATTATATCACAGATCTTTTTATATAACAACCATTTCATAAAAAACAAACGAGAAATTTATCTCGTTTGTTTTTACATCTGAAATTGTGAGTTATAAAGATCTGCGTAAAAGCCGTTTTTCTCCATAAGCTGTTCATGATTTCCTTGTTCAATTATATTTCCGTGATTCATGACTAAAATCAAATCAGCGTTTTTAATTGTTGATAATCTGTGAGCAATTATAAATGAAGTCTTTCCAACCATAAGTTTATCCATAGCCTTCTGAACAAGCTCTTCTGTTCTTGTATCTACGTTTGAAGTAGCTTCATCTAAAATCAAAAATGGTGAATTTTCTATCATACCTCTAGCAATAGTAAGAAGCTGCCTTTGACCACTTGAAACACTATCATTGTCTGAAAGCTTACTATTATATCCTTTTGGAAGTGTCTTAATAAAGTGATTAATTCCAACTGTTTTGCAAACCTCTTCAATTTGCTCGTCTGAAACATCTTCTCTATTATATACAATATTTTCTTTAACAGTTCCGTCAAATAGCCATGTATCTTGAAGCACCATTGTAAACAAGCTATGTATGTTTTCTCTAGTTAAATCTTTTGTTGAAACTCCATCAATTTTTATATCTCCTGAATCTATTTCATAAAATTTCATTAAAAGATTTACCATTGTAGTTTTTCCAGCACCTGTTGGTCCAACAATCGCAATTTTTTGACCTGGCTCAGCTGTAGCTGTAAATCCGTTTATAGTAGGTTTGTCATTTCCATCATATTTGAAAACCACATTTTCAAATTCAATTTTTCCTTTGACATTATCTTTGTCTAACTTGCCTGTTAAGCTACTTTCATCGCTCATTTCTTTCTCGTCTAAAAATTCGAATACTCTTTCAGAAGCAGCAGCTGATGATTGAAGCATATTCATAGCTTGAGCAATTTGTGATAATGGTGATGTAAATAATCTTACATAAGTAATAAAAGCAACAATTACTCCAAAGCTAATTATATTTTTCATTGTCAAGATTGCGCCAACTATACAAACCGCAACATATCCAAAGTTTCCAATAAAGTTCATCATAGGTTGCATCAAACCACCTAAAAATTGGCTTTTTCTGTTTGCATCATAAACAAGTTTATTATATTTATCAAATTTTTCATCTGCTTCTTTCTTTCCATTGTAAACCTTTACAACATTTAAACTAGAATAAATTTCTTCAATATGAGCGTTTAAATTTCCAAGCTCTTTTTGTCTAGCTGAAAAATATTTTTGAGCTTTACCAAGTATCAAAAACATAAACACAAATCCGATAATACTAGCTGAGATTGCTGTAAGCGCAAGAATCCAGTTCGTCTTAAACATCATAAATAATGTTCCTAAAAATAATGTAACAGAACTTACAAGTGTAGCCAAAGCTTGGTTTGTAGACTGAGCTATTGTATCAACATCATTTGTTACTCTTGACAAAACATCACCTGTTTGATTTTTATCAAAATATCTTAAAGGTAATTTGTTGATTTTTATTGAAATACTACTTCTAAGTTTTCTCGCAAAATTATTTGAAACATCTGTCATTGAAATTGATTGAATGAAATTAAATATTGCGCTTGCAACATACATTCCTACTAATGTAAGAGCAATTGCTTTTATTCTATTCATATCAATAGTTCCAAAAAGTCCTTTTTGAATTTCGTCTGCCATATCTTTTAACTTATCTGGCGCCATAATTGAAAGAACAGAGCCAGCAATAGCTAAAATTAATGAAATAATAATTAATACTTTAAAATGTGATAACTCTTTAAATAACCTTTTTATAGCGTTTTTAAAATTCTTTGGCTTTTCAGCTGGTCCTCTTCCTCTACCCATTGGACCTCTTCTTGGAGGATTATTTCTTGGTCTTTCTTCTATTCCGCATTTTTCTCTAACTCCTCCTTTGACAATTGTGATAAAGCTATTTGTTTATAAACTTCGCAATTTTCCAATAGCTCTTTATGTGTTCCGCTGACCTACAACATGGCCATCATCCAAAACTATTATTTTATCAGCGTTCATTATTGTTCCAATTCTTTGAGCAACAATCAATGATGTAGAATCTTTTGTGTACTTTTTTAGTTCTCTTCTTAAAACACTATCTGTTTTATAATCTAGAGCTGAAAAAGAATCATCAAAAATATAGATTTCAGGCTGTCTTGCAATTGCTCTAGCAATAGCTAATCTTTGCTTTTGACCCCCAGAAATATTAGTTCCACCGTGAGGCAATATGTGAATCATACTTTTCATCCATATTTTCGACAAAATCTTTAGCTTGAGCAACTTCTATTGCTTTTTTAATTAATTCGTCGCTTTTTGGACCATTTGAACTTTCACCATAAGCAATATTAAAATTAACACTTCCGTCAAACATTACAGCTTTTTGAGGAATATAGCCAATTTTATCATATAATTTTTCCAACTTATAATCTTTTACATTAATTCCATCAACTAAAACCTCTCCATCTGTAGCATCATAAAATCTAGGTATTAAATTTATTAAAGTAGATTTTCCGAGATCCTGTTGAGCCAATAAAAGCTACTGTATCTCCTTTATTTGCTTTAAATGAAATATTTTCTAATAAATATTCTTCAGCATCAGGATATTTAAAAGAAACATTTTTAAACTCTACTGTTCCAACTTCTTTGGCGCTAGTTCCATCTAATTTTCCATCTTTTATAGAGCAATCTGTATCTAAAACTTCATTTATACGATCAGCTGAGACCTTAGCTCTAGGTAAAATCATAAATATCATAGCAAGCATTATAAATGACATTATAACTTGCATTCCATAAGAGCTAAATACTACCATATCGCCAAACAATCCAATTTTATCAGCCATTCCAGCGTTATTAATTAAATGAGCACCAATAAAATAAATTCCAAGCGTTAAAAAATACATTACTAAGTACATAATTGGTGACAAAATTGACATTGCTTTTTGATTGAATAATTGTGTATTTGTAAGTTCATTATTTACGCTATCAAACTTTTCTTCTTGATATTGTTCAGCATTAAAAGCTCTTACAACTCTTATACCTGTTAAATTTTCTCTTGAAACTCCATTTAATTTATCTATAAGTTTTTGAACTCTTTTAAATCTAGGAATTACAATCGCCATTAATGTAGCAATAGTTACAAGAAGAATTACAACACCAGCACCAGTAACCGCGCTCCATTGCCAACTTTTATTTAATATTTTTGTAATAGCCCAAATTGCGTTAATTGGAGCCTTTATTAACATTTGCATACCCATAGCAATAAACATTTGAATTTGTGTTATATCATTTGTAGTTCTTGTAATTAAACTACTTGTTGAAAATTGTTTTATTTCAGCAGTTCCTAACTCTTCAACTTTTGAAAATAACTTTTTTCTAACTGAAAATGAAAATCTAGCTGAAACATTTGAAACTAAATATCCAACAATTATAGCAGATAATAAACTTCCAAACGCGCAAGCCATCATATAACCGCCGTTTTTTAAAATTTCAGACATTTTGCTTCCGCTCAGTTTGAACTAAACGAGTTATTTCAGACATATAATCTGGCATCTTAAGTTCAAGCCAAACTTGACCAAAAATCAAAACAAAACTTATTAAAATTACAAGTACATCTTTTTTACTTAAATTTTTAGCTAATTTAAACATAAAACTTCCTTTCATACATTGATTTGTTTAATATATCATAAAAATCTTAAATTAAGATTAAAAATTGGCAAGAATTTGTCTTGCCAAAGTAAAATTTATCATTAAAATATAAATCTTTTCTTTATAAAGTAATTTGTAAAATAGATTATTGTATTTACTACAATTTTTATTAAAATTATGTGTACAAAAATTTTGCTCAAAAGTGTAACAATCACGCTGTTTACTAGCATTTGTACAATAAATAAAATTACATATTTAATAAATTCTTTCTTTCCTTGTTTGCTTCCACCGCTTTTAAATACCCAAAATTTATTAATTCCGAAATCAAAAAAACCAGATATAATTCTAGCTACCATGTTTGACCAGAATACGTCCATAATTTTAAATACATCTAATAAAAGCCAGAAAAATAAAATATCTAGAATTGCGCAAATTATTGATGATACAATATTTTTGAAAAAGTCTTTATAGATTCTTATAGAATCTAAAAGTGGATTAAAATAACTTACATTTTCTTCTTCATAAACAGTTTCAATTGGAACAGTTCTTAGATTACAATTTTTATCTTTGCACCATTTCATCAAAACGTTCATCTCATATTCATAACGATTTCCTTCTGTATCAACACTCATATCAAAGTATTTTCTAGGTATTCCTCTTAACCCTGTCTGAGTATCACAAACAGTTTTGCCAGAAACAACTTTTAAATACCAAGAAGAAAATTTATTTCCAAATTTATTTCTAAATGGAACTCCTTCTTTATCAAAATCTCTGACTCCAAAAATAATATCCTCTTTATTCATTGCTTTAGCTACTTCTTCAACATCTTCAATTAAATGTTGGCCATCACTATCCATAGTAATAATTCCCTGTAAATCAGTATTATCTCTTATATACCTTATTCCATCTTTTAATGAAATTCCTTTCCCCTGATTTACTTCGTGAACAATTATTTTTGCACCAAATTTATCTTGAACTGTTTTAAAGTTTTTTTTAGTTTCTTCTTTTGAGCCATCATCAATGAAAAATATATTATCAAATTCTGATTTTTTTAAATTCTCTGCAATACCAATTATATTTTCTCTCGGATTTAGAGATGGTATAAGTATAGCAATATCTTTTTTTTGCATCTTATTTTTAACCTTTCTAAACTACAATAAACATTATTCTAATCAAAATTGTAATATTTACCCAAACTGAAATATACCATGGTATATTTTCATCTATATTTAAAGTATCCTTTTTGCTTGGAACACAAGTCAAAAACATTAGCATTACTGGAACATAATATCTAGATTGAACTCCAACTATATCTCCACCTCCAACTCCAACGTTTTCTGATGTCCATTGAAGATATAATGATGTATAGATTATTGATATTATTAAAAGTCCAATTAAAATTATCAAAAATGTTTTCAATTTTTTCAAATCTAAACTTGACTCTTCTTTATATAAACATATAAGTAAAGCTACAAAATAAATAACTTGCATAAATTCTGTTGGATTAAATATATTTTGCAAGACTGTAAAATTAGTTGTAAAAGAATAGAAAAAGTTCCAATTGTTTAAAATATTTAACGTAAGAATTTTTCCATATTTTATTGGATTAGAAATCACAAATTCTTTTTGCAATTTGAAATTTTCGTAAGAATTATCCATAGAATTACTGATTCCAACAACATGTATTAAAGTTACAACTAAAACAATTGTAATCATGATTCCAAGAATTTTGGCTTTTTTCTTTGTTGTTCCACCAAAGCACTCTTTTGGTAATAAAAATACAACTAACAATTCAATAGCATAAACCATTTTTGCGTAACCCGCAAGAATTCCCGCAACTGTCATAACAATTATATCTTTTATTGTCATTTCCTTTTTTTCGCAATATAGTTTATACCAAGTTGCAATAAATATAATTATCGAACAATTTGTCAAAAGATCACCAGAAACCGTCGAAGCGTTACTTAATATAGCTGGCATCAAGCAAAATATAGCAAAAAAGTCTTTCCTTTTTGGAACAGTTTTTATCGCGTATACACTTGAAATTATATAAAATAAAAGTCCAAAAAATCTAGCAGATGTCACAACTGTAAAAATATTTGTCTTTATTAAAAATCCAAAAAACCAGACAGGTATTAAATAAGCCAAATATGAAATTGGTGTATATAATCTTGAACCTCTATATTTATTAGCAATAACCAAATCATCATCTATAATTTTTGTTTTTAAGTAACTAAAATTCCCACCTTTAACATTACTAAATTCTGTGGTTCCTCCAACCTCATTTATTGCTTTTGGAATCTTATAATCTCCTGAATTTGTAGTATTCTCTTTCATAAAGAACGAATAAACTCTTGAAAAATGAGCTGTTTCGTCGATTCCTCTAAGTAGTGGCGAAATAAAGATATAGCCAATTCCTACAAAAAGCGCAATAATCAAAAATTTTTTTACTGGGCTAATTTCTTTTTTTGAAAATAATATAACTATAAAATTTAAGAAAATAGTGATTATTAATAAAACCACTATTTTAGCTATTTCACCAACAGTGTCAACGACATTATTGCTTATGATATTTTTTAAATAATATAATATAGTAAAATTGAATAAAATCAAAAATACCCAATTTATTTTTTTTCTCATTCTTTTCTCCTAATTATTTGAATAAAATATTTTCGTTCTCTTCTCCAATTCCAATAAATTTAATTGGAACACCAACAACTTCTTCTATTCTTTCAAGATATTTTTGAGCTTGTTCACACAAATCTTCTCTAGCATCAGATTCTAAAACATCTTCAAAATTTCCTTCAAATTCTTCATAAATTGGCTCACATTTAGCAAGATAAGCTGGATTGCTTGAAAATTTATTTGTTACTTTACCATCATATTTATAAGCAACACAAAGTTTAATTGTTTTTAACTTTCCAACAACATCTAAATGATTTATAGCAAGAGCTGTAATTCCATTTATTTGAACCGCATATTTCAAAGCGTTCAAATCAAGCCAACCACATCTTCTAGGTCTTTTTGATATACTTCCATATTCATGACCTAATTCTCTAATTTTATTTTCTAACTCTTCATCTTCTGTTTCTTCTGTTAAAAATGGACCTTCTCCATCACGAGAAGAATAAGCTTTTACAACTCCATAAACTTCTCCTAATTGTTTATGATTTAAGCCTGTTCCATTTAAAACACCACCAATTGTTGAATTTGTAGATGTTACATAAGGATATGTTCCTAAATCTATATCTAAAAGACTAGCTTGTGATCCTTCGCAAATTATTTTCTTATTTTGTTTTACAGAATCTTGAAGATAATTTACTGTATCACATACAAATGGTTCTAAAGCTTTACTATATTCTGTATATTCTTCTAATAATTTTTCATAATCAAAAGTTTCTTTTTCATAAATTTCGAAAATTTTATTTTTCTCTTCAAGAACTCTTTTCAAGATTTTTGGAAATCTTGATGAAACAAAATCTTGAATTCTAATTCCATTTCTTTGAACTTTATCTCCATAGCAAGGTCCAACACCTGATAATGTTGTTCCGATTTTATCTTGACCTCTTAACTCTTCTTGGAGATTATCTAATCTAATATGATATGGCATAATAACATGAGCTTTTTCACTTATTTTCAAATTATCCAAATTATACCCATTTTCTTTTAATAAATTAATCTCATTTACTAAAATTTTTGGATCAATTACAACTCCATTTCCAATAACGCAAGTAACATTATCTTTTAAACTTGCTTCTGGAATAAATCTTAAAATATATTTTTTGTCATTAAATTCAACTGTATTTCCAGTATTGCTTCCGACCTGTACATCTTACAACAATGTCAGCATCTTTAGCTAAATACTCCATTACTTTTCCTTTTCCTTCATCGCCGAAAAATCCACCTAAAACAACATCTACCATTATAAGTACCTCACAAATTTTAATTCTCCAAAATCTATATTTATTATATATTATAAGTCAAAATTGTCAATACTTTTTTGGTTTAATTAAATATAGATTTCATATAACCTTTTCCATCTTTTGAATAAACTTCTAAAATTGAGCCTGATACAATTGGAATTTGTGGTGGCAAATGTCCAATATCAACATCCATTACAACTGGAAAATTAAAATCTTTTAGTACCTCAAAAGTTGCTTCATTGTAAGATATTTCATAATCTTCTCTAACCATTAATGGTCTTCCAAAAATAATTCCTTTGCAATTTTCAAAAAGCCCCATACTCTTCATTCTCCAAAGAGTTCTAAAATGCTCTGGTGTGTTTCCCTCAAAATCTTCTAAAAACCATACGATTCCATCTGATTTGTATTTATCACAATATTGTTTTAATTTGTCAAACTTGCTACCAATGATGGCTTCGCGAAGAATATCAATACAACCTCCTACACATCTTCCTTTGAAATGAACTTCATTTTCGCCCTTTAAATTTAGCCATTTTACATCATTTACTAGGTTATATTCATAATAAGGATCTTCACCATTTTTCTTGATTAACTCATGAGCATCAAGTGTTTCACATTTTTCATAAGAATTTTGACTAAATTCTTCGTTTTCCATTATTCTAAAGCTATCAAATAAGCTTTTGTCCCATTTTCTCATTCCAAATATTTTAAAAGTTGGACCGTAAATTGAAGCTGTGTCTGATAAAGTAGTAAAAGTTAAAACTAAATTTGTGCAATCAGAATAACCCATAATCCATTTTGCTGGAAGTTTAGAAATTTCGTCAAAATCTAAATGTTCTAATAATTCGCAAGCAAAATCTCCTCCACTTAAAAATATAATAGCTTTAACATTTTCATCTCTATAAAGATCCATAAATTCTTTTGCTCTAACTGTTCCGCAAGCTACTCTTTCCTTTATCATTTGTTTTGCAATTTGGTGTAACTTTTACTTTATACCCAAAATCTTCAATATTTTTTATAGCGTTTTCAAATCTTAATAATTCAAAATCATCTTTAAGTCCAGCTGAAATTGCTGTAACTCCAATAGTGTCGCCTTTTTTCAATTTTTCTGGATATCTCATAATTTCCCCTCCATTTTAAATTCTATTTATATTATATAAAAAAATATCTTCCGGTGTAACCGAAAGATACTTTTTTTCTTTTTCTATTTTAATTGTTTCATAACTTCTTCAGCAAAGTTCTCTTCTTTTTTCTCGATTCCTTCACCTTTTTCAAATCTAACAAATCTAGTTACTTCAGCTTGATTTGCTTTTAACATATCAGATACTTTTTGATTTCCATCTTTAACAAAAGGTTGATCAACTAAACAAATTTCACCATAAAATTTTCCGATTCTTCCTTGAACCATTTTTTCAGCTATTTCAGCAGGTTTTCCTTCATTCATAGCTTGAGCTTTTAAGATTTCCATTTCTTTAGCAACTCTTTCTTCTGGAACTTCTTTTTCATTTAAATATTCAGGTCTAGCTGCTGCAATTTGCATACAAACATCTCTTGCAACAGTTTTTTCTCCTTTAGCCATATCAACTAAAACAGCAATTTTTCCATCTCCATGAATATAACTTTCAATTAAACCAGTTGTTTCATATCTTTGGAATCTTCTAATTGTCATATTTTCACCAATTGTATAGATTTTATCTTTTAAAACATCTTCAACTGTTTTATCTGTATCTAAATATTTTGTAGCAAGTAAAGCTTCTACATCTGTTGGATTTTTTGTAGCTACGATTTTTGCAATATCAGCAACAAAAGTTTTAAATTCTTCATTTTTAGCAACAAAGTCTGTTTCAGCGTTTACTTCAACAATTGAACCAACTTTTCTATCATCTGTTACGAAAGTATCTACTAAACCTTCAGCAGCAACTCTTCCAGCTTTTTTTCCAGCCTTAGCAATTCCTCTTTCTCTTAAAAGTTCAATAGCTTTTTCCATATCTCCATCAGCTTCTGTTAAAACTTTTTTGCAATCCATCATTCCGGCACCAGTTTTATCTCTTAATTCTTTTACCATATTTGCAGATATCATAATTATATATACCTCCTAAAAATTATTCTTCTTCGTTGTTTTCTTCTTCGCTTTCAACAACTTCTTCCATTGAAGGTTCGTTATTTTCAACATTTTCTTCTTGAGTCATTTCTTCTTCAACAGTTGTTGTAACTTCTCCGTCAACACCTTGTCTACCTTCAATAACACTGTTTGCGATACAATCAGCTATTAATTTAACAGCTCTTATTGCATCATCATTTCCAGGAATAGCGTAATCTACTTCTTCTGGATTACAGTTAGTATCTACTAAACCAACAACTGGAATTCCTAGTTTATGAGCTTCTAAAACAGCGATATGTTCTTTTTTAGGATCAACTACAAACATAACTCCTGGCATTTCTTTCATATCTTTAATTCCACCAAGATTTTTTTCTAGTTTTTC
>CANPWV010000009.1 GCA_947585105.1 uncultured Clostridia bacterium | reverse complement strand
TAAGAGAACAATTATTTTTTGGTTGGGACATTTTCTCATTTCATTACTTAAGACATTATCACATTTCTTTCATATCATTACTATATTTTTTTGGTTTTGTATTGAAAAACAAAAAAAATAGTGATATAATTCCTATATTAAAATTAAAAGAAGAGGACTGAGAAAAATGGCAAATAATGATTTAAAAAAACAAGAAAAAGAAAACAAAAAAGTTGAAAAAGAACGTAAAAAAGAAATGAAAAGAAGAGAAAAAGAAGAGGAAAAAACTTTTAAAAATACAGTAAAAACAAAATCTAAAAGCGGAAAAAAAGAAAAATCAAAAAATAACGCTACATATCAAAGAACAAGTATCTTTACAAGAATTTTAGCTCTAGTTCTTTGTTTACTAATGGTTTTATCTGTTGCTGCTACTTTAATTGCTTGTTTAGTTTCTGGCTAAAATTTGTAAATAAAAAGAGGTAAAAGAATGTATCAAAATAATAATCTTTATACATTTGATTTATATACATATTTCAAATCTTGGACTGAAAACCCAATGAATTTAATACTTGGAATTTTAGATATCTTAATTGTTTTATTTTTATTATATAAAGCAATAAGATTTTTAAGAAAAACCCGTGCGTGGCAATTATTAAAAGGAATTGCTATATTAATTATAGTTACTTTAATTAGTGGCTGGGTAAAACTTGGAATTTTAAATATGATTTTGACTACGATTATGACTTATGGTGCGATAATTCTGATTGTAGTGTTTGCTCCAGAGTTAAGAAGAAGTTTGGAGCAACTTGGAACAAATCAGTTTAAAAGATTTTTTGGAATTTCAACAAAAAGTATTGAAAATAAAACAAAAGAAACAATATATATGGTAGCTATTGCTGCTACTGAAATGGCTAAAAAGAAAACAGGAGCTTTAATTGTTTTTGAAAGAGATATAAAAATTCAAGATGTAATTTCTACTGGAATTGCTATAAATTCAGAAATTTCACCACAATTAATTTGTAATATTTTCGTTCCAAATACACCGCTACATGATGGAGCTTTAATAATTAGTGAAAATAAAATCGCTGCTGCTGCTTGTATGTTGCCACTTTCAGATGATCAAGCAATTTCAAAAGAACTTGGAACTCGCCATAGAGCTGCGATTGGACTTTCAAAAAATAGCGACAGTATTGTAGTTGTTGTATCAGAAGAAACAGGAAAAATTTCAATTGCTAAAGATGGTACACTTATTGCTGATGTAAAAGAAGAAACTTTGAAGAAAATATTACTTAAAAATTTGATTATAGAGCCTAGAAATTCTGAAAATAAAAAGACTAAAAAAGAAGAAAAGGTAGAAAAATCAGAGGAAACAAAAGAATAAATTATATACAGGTATTTTAAGAAGATGATTAATAAAGATAAAAAATATTAATCATCTTTTGTTTAAAAGGGAAAATTATGAGAAATATAAAATTATTAATTGAATATGACGGAAGAAAGTTTAATCGGGTGGCAGAAACAGCCTAACAGCCTAAATATTCAAGGAGAAATTGAAAACGCTATATTTGAGCTAACAGGGGAAAAAGTAGAATTAATTGGTTCTCGGGCGAACAGACAAGGGAGTTTATGCTCTTGGACAAGTTGCAAATTTTAAGATAGAGTCAGAAAAATTGCCAATTGAGAAATTTTCTGTTGCTTTAAATTCAAAATTGAAAAATAGTATTAGAATTAAGTCTAGTGAAGTTGTAGACGATAATTTTCATAGTAGATATTCAGTTCATTCAAAAACTTATAGATATGTTATTAATAATTCTGAGTTCGGAAGTGCTATATTTAGAGAGTTTGAGTATAATTTCCCAATAAAACTAGATGTAGAAAAAATGAAAGAAGCTATAAAGTATTTTGTTGGAGAACATGATTTTAAAGGATTTAAAGCTAGCGGAACAAGCTCTAAAAATAGCGTTAGAACTATATATGACGGAAAAGTATATCAAGACGGTGATAGAATAAATATAGAGCTTACTGGAAATGGATTTTTATATAATATGGTAAGAATAATTTCTGGAACTCTTTTAGATGTTGGGATTCGGAAAGATTAAACCAGAAGAAATTCCAGAAATTATAGAGTCAGGAAAAAGAGATAGAGCGGGAAGAACTCTTCCAGCTCATGGTTTATATTTAGTAAAAGTCGATTATTAATTTTTTGAAAGGGGTAAATTTATGGATTTCGTTCATTTACATGTCCATAGTGAATATAGCCTTCTAGACGGAATGTGTAGAATTAAAGATATTCCAAAAAGAGCGAAAGAGCTTGGAATGAAAGCAATTGCTCTTACAGATCATGGAGTTATGTTTGGTTCTGCGCTTTTTTATCAAGCTTGCCAAAAAGAAGGTATAAAAGCAATTACAGGTTGTGAAGTGTATGTTGCCCCAAATAGTAGATTTGACAAAGATTTTTCAAGAGAAGATGATAAATATAATCATTTAATTTTATTAGTAAAAGATAAAGAAGGTTATCAAAATCTTATAAAGCTTGTGTCAATAGGCTTTACAGAAGGATTTTATAGCAAACCAAGAATTGATAAAGAAGTTTTACAAAAATATTCAAAAGGGCTTGTTTGTTTAAGTGGCTGTTTGGCTGGAGAAGTTAGTAAAGCTATTTTAGAAGATAATTTAGAAAAAGCTGAAGAAGTTGCTCTTTGGTATAAAAATTTATTTGGAAACGACTATTACTTAGAAATTCAGAATAATGGCGTAAGAGAGCAAATAATGGTTAATCAAAAATTAATTAGCTTATCTAGAAAATTAAATATTCCACTTGTTGCTACAAATGACGCACATTACTTGAAAAAAGAGGATAGTTTTAATCATGAAATATTACTTTGTATGCAAACTGGAAAGCGAATTACAGATGAAGATAGAATGAAATTTGATACAGATGAATTTTACATTAAAAGTCCAGAAGAAATGACTGATTATTTTGAGGCTGTTCCTGAAGCTATTGAGAATACTGTGAAAATCGCTGATAAATGTAATTTTGATTTTGAATTTGGAGTTACAAAACTTCCGAATTATGAAGTTCCAAAAGAATATAAGACACATGAAGAATATTTTAGAATGATTGCCGAAAAAGGCTTAATAAATAGATATGGAAAAGATTTCTCAGAAGAAATAAGACAAAGAGCTGATTACGAAATGAGTGTTATTTCAAAGATGGGATATGTCGACTATTTTCTAATTGTTTGGGACTTTATAAATTTTGCTAAAACACATGATATTCCTGTAGGACCGGGAAGAGGTAGCGGTGCTGGCTCAATTATCGCTTATTCTATGGAAATTACAGATATTGATCCTATAAAATATGGCTTACTATTTGAAAGATTTTTGAATCCGGAAAGAATTAGTATGCCTGATTTTGACGTTGATTTTTCAGATAGAAAAAGAGAAAAAGTTATAGAATACGTAACTAATAAATATGGAATAGACCATGTTTCACAGATTATAACTTTTGGAACTTTAGCTGCTAAAAATGTTATTAGAAGTGTCGGAAGAGTACTAAATATACCACTTCCAGAGGTTGATAAAATTGCTAAATTAATTCCAAGAGAGATTCATATTACAATCGAGCAAGCTTTAAATGAAGTAAAAGAGCTAAAGGCTTTATATGAAGAAGATGATACAGTAAAAAGATTAATAGATATTTCAAAATCATTAGAAGGAATGCCAAAAAACGCTTCTACTCACGCTTGCCGGAGTTGTTATAACAAAAGATCCAGTAGATACTTATGTTCCATTATATTTAAATGAGGGAAATACAGCTACTCAATATACTATGACTTTGTTAGAAGAGCTAGGGTTGCTAAAAATGGATTTTTTAGGATTAAGGACCCTTACTGTAATTGAAGATTGTATTGAATTTGTTAAGGAAAACAGAGGAATAGATGTAAAATTTGACGAAGAAATGAATGACCAAAGTGTTTATAAGTTGTGGGCTGACGGGCAAACTTATGGAATTTTCCAATTTGAAAGCAAAGGAATGACTTCATTTATGAAGGAATTAAAGCCTGACTGTTTGGAAGATTTGATAGCTGGCGTTTCTTTATATAGACCTGGACCAATGGACCAAATTCCTAGATATATCAAAGGAAAACAAAATCCAGGACATAATGAATATACACACCCTTCTTTAGAGCCTATTTTAAATGTAACTTATGGTTGTATGGTTTATCAAGAGCAAGTTATGCAAATTGTAAGAGATTTAGCTGGTTATTCACTTGGAAGAGCTGACCTTGTAAGAAGAGCTATGGGAAAGAAAAAACTTGATGTAATGGCAAAAGAAAGAGAAATCTTTATTCATGGTCAAGTAGATGAAAATGGAAATATAGTAGTTCCTGGTTGTATAAGAAATGGAATAGATGAAAAAAGTGCAAATAAAATATTTGATGAAATGGCTGAGTTTGCAAAATATGCGTTTAATAAATCACACGCTGCTTGTTATTCAGTTGTTGCTTACAGAACAGCGTACTTAAAAAGATATTATCCTGAAGAATTTATGGCTGCTACTTTAAATAGCTTCTTAGATAATTTGGATAAGATTCCTGTATATATCGAAGAATGTAAAAATCTTGGAATTGAAATATTGAAGCCAAGTATAAATGAAAGTTTTTCTGGTTTTTCTGTTCAAAATGGAAAAATTAGATATGGTATGGGAAGTATAAAAAATGTTGGAACAGCTGTAATAGACGAAATTGTAAAAGAAAGAAATAAAAATGGAAAATTCGAGAGTTTTACAGATTTTTGTGAAAGAGTATCAGAACTTGCTATTAATAGAAAATGTATAGAAAGTTTAATAAAAGCTGGATGTTTTGATGAGTTCGGAAAGACTAGAAGCACTCTTACAGCCTCATTTGAAGATATATTAGATACAATTAATAGTTCTAAAAAAGAAAAAATGAAAAATCAAGTTTCAGTATTTGATTTGATGGAAAGCTCTGGAGAAGAAAAGGAAAATAAACAATATGTGTTTAATGAACTTGAAGAGTTTGATACAAGAGACTTTTTAGCAATGGAAAAAGAGATGCTTGGAATTTATTTATCAGGACACCCACTTGAAAAATTGAAAAATAAAATAGAAAAAACGACAAATATAAATTCGTTAGAAATTGCTGAAATTGATACAGAATTAGAAGAAACTGGAAAATTAAAGAAACATAAAGAAGATGAATCTGTAAAATGTTTAGGAATAATTTCAAAAGTTAAAAAGAAAATCACAAAAAATAATTCTATGATGGCTTTTGTTACTATTGACGATTTATATGGAAGCTTTGAAGTTATTGTATTTGAGAGCGTTTTTAATAGATGCTCTTACGCAATAGAAGAGGAAAAAATTGTTTATGTTGAAGGAAGACTTTCTATAAGAGAAGACGAACCTACAAAGATAGTGGCTAGTAATATAAAAGAAGTTGCCGAAGATGATAATTATTATGAAAAAATAAATGTTAATATAACAGAATTTTCAGAAGAGAGGAAAGAATCTTTGAGAAATTTTATAAGAATTTATTCTAAAAAGCCAAATTGTGATACTAAAATAGAAGTTACAGTTGGAGATGAGATAAGAGATTGCGGAAAAATATTTATAGATAAAGAAACACTTGAAAAATTAAAAGAATTAGCTGGAGAAGAAAATCTAAAAATAAATTAAGGTTGACATTTAGAAATAATACTTGTATAATCTCTATGTGAAATTTGAAAATAAGGTGGTTATAAATGAAAAATAAAAATGGAGCATCGTTATTTACATTAATATTAATAATAGCGATTATAGTTGTTATTGCTGGAGTTGTCGGATATTTTTTATTAAAAGATGATGGCGTTGTTTCAAACGCTTTGAAAATGGATATTGAAACAACTGGAGGAGAAGTAAGAGATCATATTCAATCACTTATAAACGAAGAATTACGTTCAGCGTCTAGTGATATAAAAGGAACAACAGATGATATTAGTACTAGATTTAATGAAGCAAAATTGATAAATTTTTTAAGCGGAAATAAAAATTATAATGGAACAGATCATGATGAAGTAAATGTTGTAAAGTGCTTGGAAGATTTAGATGGAAGTATTTATATAATCCCAAAAAATGGGGAAGGAACTATAAAAGATAAATATAGAGTTATAGTTAAAGATTTGTGTACAGAAAATGATAAATATGGAATTGGAAAGAAAATTGAAGATGGAAATATCTTTACTTTAGAAGCTAAAACTGAAACTCAAACAAATGAAGATGGAACTGAAAAAATAGTTTCAACAGGCGAATTTGAACTTAAATATTATGATAAAAATTCTAAAGCAAAAGTTTTAGAAACATTCCAATTATATAGAACAAAGGAAAGTTAAAAAAATAAATCGGTGATTTCACACCGATTTTATTTTTATACTACATAAATTACTATACACAAGAAATGTAAAATTGTTGCAAATAAAATACAAAGATGAAAAATTGAGTGCATCCATTTGTGTTTTTTACCTAATCCATACAAGATTGCACCTAATGTATAAACGACACCACCTAATACTAAAAGAATGAAACCTGGTAGACCTAAAAGTTCATAAAGCCAATTTACTTTTATAACAACCGCCCATCCCATTATTAGATAGCAAATCATTGAAAACTTTTTAAAATGTTTTATATCAATACTATTTAAAACAATTCCAAGTATTGAAATTAGCCAAACAACAGCAAATATACTCCAACCCCAAGCAGGGCTAGCTTTTCTTATTGTACACAAAGCAAAAGGAGTATAACAGCCAGCAATCATAACAAAAATCATACAATGATCTAAAACTTGAAAGACTCTTTTTGCAAATAAATTCTTGCTTAACCCATGATAAACACTACTCATAGTGTAAAGTAAAACAAGTGAAATTCCATATATAATACCACTTACAATTCCATAAGGATTATGACGAAGAGCAGCAAAAATTGTACAAAGGATAATAGCAATAACTCCTAAAAATCCTCCGACAATATGGCTAACCATATTAAAAATCTCTTCACCTTTACTATAAACTGGCATATCTCTGTCTTTTAATTTTGTTCTAAAGCCCATAAATTCCTCTTTTCTAAAATAGTTACTTTACGAATTATACAATATATTTTTATTAATTTCAATATTTTTTATTAAATCAAATTATTCCGCTGAATTAGAAGATGGGTTAGAATTTACAGAATCTGTAACTCTATAACCTGTTAAATCTGGATAAGCGATTTTCTCTTTTGAAACTTTATTTTTTTCTACTTTAAATTCGGTAACAAGTTCAAAATTTCCAGCATTTTGAATCATCTTTTCAACAATATTTGTTTTTTCATTTAAATATAATAAAGTAATTTTTTTACTCTTATTTTCTTTAAATTGAAGCTTGTAACATCCATTTTCTTTTCCTAAATATTTAAACTTTTGATTTGAATTTTCAAAAAAATCATTTATATAAGTATAATTAAGAGAATTGACTTTTAAGCTTTCATCATTTTCATCTATTATAGCTGTTTTTCTTTCCTCATCATAAATAACTCTTTTTGAATCAAATTCACTAACCCATGTTTTGATATTTCCATCTTCTAATAAAAGAGTTTTATCTCTAACAAAAGTTTTTGTTTCTTCTCCATTTACGGTTTCTACAAGTTCGTAATTTTGAGAGTCATTATTTTTCAAAATCTTTTTGAATTTATTTTCTTGAATTTTATTAACTGTAAAATTTATTAGAAAAGCTAATAAAACAGCTATAACTATTAATATTATTATTCTTAAAAATTTTTTCTTCTTAATTTTCATTTTTTCTACTCTCCTATTTTTTGTTTCCTTATTATATCAGATTAAATCAATAAAGTCTATTTTTTAATAGAAAATAGATTGAAATTTTTTCAAACTATGTTAAAATGTTGTTGTAAAAGGAGAATATAAAATGACATCTGATTTATTAGAAAAAGAATTAAATAGCGATAAACCTTTACAGTCTCTATATCTTTTATATGGAGAAGAAAAATTTCTTTTAGGTAATTGTGTTAAAAAAATCAAAAAGAAATTTGGAGAAATCTTACAAGGAATTAATTATGTTTTACTAGATGAAGATTCTGTAGATGATTTAATATATAATATCGAAAGTCCTTCTTTTGGCTATGACAAAAAGCTTATAATCGTCAAGAATTCTGGGCTTTTCAAGAAAGATGGAAGAAAAAAACAAGGTACACCTATTCAAGAAAAAATTGGTTCATATTTTAGTGAAAATGATTTAGATTCTAGTGTTACAGTTGTTTTTATTGAAGATACAGTTGATAAAAATAATGTGTTTGAATCAATTTCTAAAAAAGGAATTGTCGTAGAATTTACTGAATTAACTGAAATGGCTCTAATTGCTAGGTTAAAGCAAATTGCAAGCTTATATAAAGTAAATGTAGATAATCAAGTTTTAAAATATTTTATAGAAGTTTCTGGAACAAATATGCAGTTTCTAATAAATGAAATAAGGAAACTTATTGAATTGGCTGGTCCAAATGGAACAATCACAAAAGATTCAATTGACAATTTATCTATAAAACAAATAGATAGTGTAATTTTTGATTTAACTGATAATCTTGGAAATAAGAAAATAAATCAAGCTCTTGAAGTTTTAGATGGTCTAATTTATAATAAAGAACCTGTTCAAAAAATTTTAATAACACTTTATAATCACTTCAAAAAGCTTTATTTGTGCAATTTAGCCATTAAAGAAAATAAAGATATTGCTACTTCAATAGGATTAAAGCCAAATCAAACCTTTCTAGTTTCAAAATATAAAAAACAACTTGCTTTTTTCAAAGAATCTGAGCTTAAAAAGATTTTAAATGAATTTTTAGATTTAGATTATAACTCAAAAAATGGAAAGATTGATTTAGAAATAGGTCTTAGATCTATCCTTTGTACTTATTGTTGTTCTTAAGATTGTGAATCTATCATAAAACATAAAAATAGATATATAATATGTATATATCTATTTTTTTAGAAAAGAGGACTTATGGCAAGTTATATATTTCTTATAATTATCGGATTTATTCTTTTAATTAAAGGTGCTGATTTCTTAGTAGATGGCGCAAGTCGGAATCGCGAGAAAGTTTAGGATTCCAGATATAATAATTGGTTTAACAATAGTTTCAATAGGAACTTCTATGCCAGAATTATTTGTAGGAATTACATCAAGCTTAAGAAATGCTCCTGATATTTCAGTTGGAAATGTAATTGGAAGTAATATTTGCAACTTATTATTAATACTAGGTTCTACGGCTTTAATAAAAGATATAAAATTTCATCAAAACACAAAATATATTGAACTTCCATTTTTAATTTTAACAAATCTTGTCCTTTTTGCGCTTGTTCAAGATGGTATTCTTTCTCAAAAAGAATCTTGTTTATTAATTTTTTTATTTGGTTGTTTTCTTGTTTATACTTATGTCTCTTCAAAAAAAGAAAAAACTTTTGAAGAACAAAACACATCAAAAAAGATTTCTATAATCAAAAGTGTTTTTTATGTAATAATCGGTGTAATTGCTTTAAAATACGGTGGAGAGTTTGTTGTAGATAACTCTAAAAATCTAGCTGTTTTATTCAATGTCAGTGATAAAATTATAGGTTGCACAATTATAGCAATTGGAACAAGCCTTCCAGAACTTGTAACATCTATTATTTCAGCCAAAAAAGGAAACACAGATCTTGCTCTTGGAAATATAATTGGATCAAATATTTTCAATATTTTATTAATACTTGGAACATCAAGTTTTATAAATACAATTCATTTTAATTCAAGTTATAATCTAGAAATAATTATTTTATATATTGCAAGTATTTTACTATTTTTATTCCCTCACTTGCCAAAGAAAGATTATATGTCAAAAATTGAAGGATTTTTATTTTTAATAACATACTTTGTTTATATGATGTTTACAATTTTTGCTTAAATCTTCTTGACATTACAAAGTTTTTTTAATATCATAATAAAAGATAAAAGAAATAAATTTTTGGAGGGTATTATGGACAAAGAATTAGTATCACTTTTATTTGAAACAAACGCTTTTAAAGTAGCGCCAGAAGATGAACCATTTTGGTACACATCTGGAAAATTAGGACCATATTTTGTTAATGTAGATTACTTATATGGAAGTAAAGAAGATTCTCAAAATTTGCTTAGTTCTATTGACGAGATATTAGCTAACAATTCAAAAGAAGATATTCCATATTTGTTATGTGAAAAAATTATGGAACACTATGACAATAATGAAATTTTTAGAACTACAATTGATAAATTAGTAGAATATATTGAAAATAATTTTCAAATGAATTTAATAGATTATATATCTGGTGGTGAAAGAAGAGATTGGTATTTCTCTGTTCCAGTAGCAAATTTACTTGGAAAACCACATATTACAATTTTTAAAGATTTAACTACTGTAGCTAGTACAAGCGACTTTGAAGAATCTACAATAATCACTTCTGTTGCTGGAAAAAGAATTTTCCATGTCGCTGATATTTTAAATACAGGTTCTAGCTTTGAAAGAGCTTGGGCTCCAGCAATTAACAATCTTGGTTCAAAAATCAATTGGGCTTTATTTGTAGTTGATAGAAATCAACACGGGGACAAGACTTTAAGAGATTTAGGAATTCAATGTTATTCATTAATGCAAATTTCAAAGAATTTGTTTGATATTGCTGTTGGACAAAATATAATATCAATTCCTCAATATGATCTTCTTTGCAAATATTATGATGATCCAGATGGAACAATGAGAGAATTTATAAATACACATCCAAATTTCATTGATAATGTTATTAATAATTCAACAGATGAAAAAGCTGTTAAAAGAGCAAAACTTTGTAAAGAACAAAATTATTACGGAAATACTATTGGAGATTAAAAAATAAAATCGGTGTGAAATCACACCGATTGTTTTTTTGTTAAACATTTTTTTAGGTCAAAGTAAAGGTCACTGATATAAGAGTAAATCAGATAGCAAAGACATAATATTCCGAAAAAGATTAGCAATACGATAGAAGTACCTATGATGCATATAAATGTACCTGCAAAAACATCTGAAAGGAAACTTAGTATTGGTTTTTCTTCTTTTGCAAGTAGATTCATTTCTGAATCATAAATGGCATGACAATCTTTAAATTCATCAAAATAAATTGTTGTCATTTTACCATTTTGTTCTTTTTCAAAATAAAGATGTTGACCATTTACGAATCCGTCGAACTTTGATACATCAAGGTTTTCAATCAACCCAGATTCTTCGAATAAGAGCAAATTTTCATCAAAAGCTCTTTTTTCGAATAGATGAAAAACGCTTAATGCCAAAGTGGCGCATAGGCTAAGCACTATCGCAAAAATGGCATAATCTTTTATTTCTTTTGCCAGTTTCCTTAACATTTCCCGAATGTTTAATTTTTTCATAAAAAACAGCTCCTTTTTGTAATAAATTTTAGCTTCCGCTAATGTTTTTATGAACAATTATATTATATCATAATCTAGAACAATTGTCAAAACAGCCAATATAAAGGAATATTTTACATTTCTTATGTATAGTAATTTATGTAGTATAAAAATAAAATCGGTGTGAAGTCACACCGATTTATTATATTATGAACTAGAATAACTGTCAAAATTGACAAAAAAATAGACCATTAAAGGTCTATTTTTTAAAATTTTTAATCTCTTCGATTTCCAAATAGTTCTAATATTCTAAGAAACATGTTTATGAAATCTAAGTATAATTCCATAGCACCATAAACATAAAATTTTTCGTCAGCTATTCCATATTCACCAGAAAATCTAGTTATTTTGTTAATATCGTAAACTGTAAATCCCATAAATACTAAAATTATAGCTATATCTACACCAAGATTTATAGTTCCACTTCCTATAAAAATATTGACTAATGATACAATTAGACATACGATTAAAGTTACCATTAAAATTGTTCCAAACTTAGTTAAATCAGCTTTTGTTGTTTTACCAATAAAGGCCATAACTCCAAATATTGCGGCAGTCCCTAAAAACGCATAAGCAATAGAAGATAAGTCAAATAGAACAAATAATGATGAAAAAGTAAGTCCTGTTAAAATTGAGTAGGTATAGAATAGAACTGTTACAGCACCTGAAGATAATTTTCTAAAAGCAAAAGAAAATACAAGAGCTACAACAAGTTCAGCAACTAAACAAAAGATGTAACCACCTCTAGAGACAAAATCGTCTAATAGCCCAGAATAGCAAGTATAAGAAGCAACTAAAGCTGTAGCTAAAAGTCCTAAAAACATTCTGAAAAATATTTTTGTAAGGACACTATTCATGCTAATAGTAGAATTTTCTTGGTAAATTGGACCATCATTTTCATTAAAAGCCATCGTTATTCACCTCACTATATTAAATTTTACAATATTAGTATAATAAAATTTTAAAAAAAATACAATAGATTATTGTAAAAAAAAAAAATTTATAGTAATATATTAATGTAAAAAAATATTTACGGAAATCAAGTTTTGATTGTTTTGGAGGAATAATGAAAATAGGACTTTGCTTAGCTGGTGGTGGCTTAAAAGGTGTAGCTCATATAGGAGCTTATAGAGCTTTAGAAGAATTAGGAGTAAAGATAGATTATATTTCAGGTACAAGCTCTCGGAAGCTTGATGGCAATGACTATTGCGTGTGGTTATGATTCTTATGAAATGGAAGAAGTAATAGAAGGTTGCTATAAGAAAATAGCTACAATTGAGAAAAGTAGAATTGCTGGAACTGTACGGAAACATGGTTTTCCATAGAGAATCAAAATTTGATGGAATAAGTAATCGGTGAAAAAATTGAAAAAATTGCGAGTCAAATTGCTAAAAATAAAAATATAGAAAATATAAAAGATACAAAAATTCCAATTGTTATGGTGTCTTGTGATACCGTAACAATGAAAGAAGTTCATTTATCAACAAATAAAATTGAAAATGAAGAAAAAAATATTGAATATATTTATGATGTTCCAATTGGAGTTGCGGTTAGGGCGAGTATGTCTTTTCCGGGAATTTTTACAACTTGCAATTATGGAAAATATAATTTAATAGATGGTGGAACTAAAAATAATTTGGCTACAAATGTACTAAAGAAGCAAGGTTCAGATAAAATAATATCTGTAAGTTTTGATTTAGACTCATATAAACCTACAAATAATTTTTTTGATGTTGTAATTAGAGCTTTAGACATATTTTCATTAGACAATGTTGAAAAAGGAAGAAAAGAATCAGACGTTTCTTGTATTATAAAAACAGAAGATACATCACTTCTTGGAATTAAAGATACTAAATCAGTAATTAAAGCTGGTTATGATTCTGTAATGGAACATAAGGAAGAAATTCTTAAAATTTTGAAAGAAGGATAATTACTTCTAAATTTATAAGGAGGGCTTATGGACAAGAAAAAATATGATGTTATTGTTGTTGGAATGGGACCAAGTTCAGCGTTTTTTGCTTATGAAAGTATTAAGCTTAATTCAAAGAAAAAAATTCTTTTGATTGATCAAGGAAAACGCGTCGAAAACAGAAATTGCCCAATAGAAAAGACGGGAAAGTGTGTAAAATGTAAGCCGTTTTGTAGTATAACAAATGGATTTTCTGGTGCTGGAGCTTTTTCTGATGGAAAACTTTCGTTATATAATGAAGAAGATGAAGATTTTTATGTTGGGGGAAACCTTCATAAATACTTAGGAGTAGAAGAAACTAAAAGACTTATTGATTATACAGACAAAATCTACTTAGACTTTGGAGGAGATAAACATTTAGAAGGAATAGAATATAAAGAAGAAGTTGATAAAATAAGAAAAAAGGCTAAAAAACAAGGAATAGAGCTAATTAGTATTCCAATAAGACATCTAGGAACTGAAAAGGCTCATAGCCTATATCAAAAAATCGAAGAATATATTGAAAAATCTGGAATTGAAATGATGTTTGATACAATTGTCACAGATGTAATTATTGAAAATAACGAAGTAAAAGGAGTTAAAATAAAACCTTCAAATTGTGTAGATGATGAAAATTCAAAGATAGAAGAAATATATTCAGATAAAGTGATTATTGCTTGCCGGAAGAAAAGGTGCAAACTGGCTTTCAGATATGTGTCAAAATCATAATATTAAAACAAGACCTGGAATAGTTGATATTGGAATTAGATATGAGCTTCCAGACAAAGTTATGGAAGATATTAATAAATATATGTATGAAGGAAAATTTATTGGTAGACCATATCCTTTTAAAGATAAAGTAAGAACATTTTGCCAAAACCCTAGTGGATTTGTTTCTTCAGAAGTTTACGATGAAAATATTGCTTTGGTAAATGGACATTCTTACAAAAATAAGAAAAGTACAAATACGAATTTAGCAATTTTAGTATCTCATAATTTCACATATCCATTTCATAATCCAATTTTATATGGTAGAAATGTTGCTAAAAATTTAAATGAACTTGGAGACGGAAATATAGTTATCCAAAGACTTGGAGATATTTTTAGAGGAAAGAGAACTTGGAAAGAAGAATTAGAGAAAAATTCGGTTGTTCCAACGCTAAAATCAGCTGTAGCTGGTGATATAACTTTTGCTATTGGTTATAGAACAATGAGTGATATAATTAATTTTATATGTGAAATGGATAAAGTAGTTGAAGGATTTGCGGCTCCTGACAATTTATTATATGGGCCAGAAATCAAATTTTATAGCAATGAATTAGTTTTAAATAAAAATTTTGAATCAAGTGTAAAAGGTTTGTTTGCCATGGGAGATGGATGCGGAATGACAAGAGGTCTTATGATGGCTTCTAGCTCAGGAGTTCAAATGGCAAGAATTATAGAACAATAAGGAGGGAAAAATGAAAGAATATTTAGAAAGTATTGATAGTGTTCTAAAAGAAGTTGATTCTAATATGAATGGTCTTTCAGAAGAAGAAGCCACAAAAAGATTAGAAAAAAACGGAAAAAACAAGCTTGAAGAGCCAAAAAAAGATGGAATTATTAAGAAATTTATAAAATCACTAGCAGATCCTATGATTATAATGCTTTTGGCTGCAGCTGGTATTTCAGCGGTTACTTCAGCGATTCAGCATGAAGGTTTTACAGATGTATTTATAATTTTATTTGTTGTAATTGTAAACACTATTCTTGGAATGGTTCAAGAAAGCAAGGCTGAAAACGCTATAAGTTCACTTATGGAAATGACAAAAGCTACTTCAAAAGTTATAAGAGATGGAAAAATTAAAGTAGTTAAGTCAGAAGATCTAGTTGTTGGAGATGTAATTGTTTTAGAAGCTGGTGATAGTGTTCCTTCTGATTGTAGAATTTTAGAAAGCTATAGTATGAAAGTTGAAGAAGCTGCAATAACTGGTGAATCTGTTCCAGTAAATAAAATTATAGATATTTTGACTTTAAAAGAAAATACTTTGGATATTCCTCTAGGTGATAGAACAAATATGCTATATAGCGGAAGTACAGTTGTTTATGGAAGAGGAAAAGCTGTTGTTACAGGTACTGGAATGAATACTGAAATGGGAAAAATAGCTGATGCTTTGCAAGACGCTGAAGAAGGTCAAACACCACTTCAAAGAAAAATGGCCGAGCTTTCAAAAACACTTACAAAATTAGTTATTGGAATAAGTATATTTGTATTTTTATTTGGAATTATCAAGACAGGAGACTTTTCAGGTGGTCATATATTAGATACATTTTTAGTAGCAGTTGCTTTAGCGGTTGCCGCAATTCCTGAAGGATTACCTGCAATAGTTACAATTGTTTTATCAATAGGTGTTACATCAATGGCTAAAAGAAAAGCGCTAATTAGGAAGTTAAGCGCTGTTGAGACTTTGGGTTGTACACAAATAATTTGCACAGATAAAACAGGAACATTAACACAAAATAAAATGACAGTTACTGATAAAGTAACAGTTGATGAAAAATTATTAGCGAAAGCTATGGCTTTATGTTCTGACGCTGAAATCAAAGAAGGAGAAACAGAATCAGTAGGAGAGCCTACAGAAGCTGCTTTAGTAAATTACGCTTATAAATTAGGACTTCCAAAATATGAGCTTGTAAAAGAAGCTCCAAGAGTTGGAGAAGCGCCTTTTGACTCAAATAGAAAAATGATGTCAACAGTTCATAAAGTAAATGATAAATTCATACAATACACTAAAGGTGCATGTGAAATTTTATTAGATAGATGTACAGGATATTTGTCTGAAAATGGCGTAGTTCCTATGACAGACGAAATAAGAGCTGAAGTTAAGAAAAATAATAAAGAATTTGCTGATAAAGCTTTAAGAGTTTTAGGAGCTTGTTATAGAGAATATGATGATTGTCCAAAAAGTTTTGAAGCTGAAGATTTAGAAAAAGATTTAATATTTATCGGATTTACTGGAATGATTGATCCTTGTAGACCTGAAGTTTATGATGCAATTGAAGAATGCAGAAAAGCCGGAATAAGACCAATTATGATAACTGGAGATCATATAGATACAGCTGTTGCAATTGGTAAAGATTTGAAAATTATTGAATCTAGAGATGAAGCTGTTGAAGGCTCTACACTTGAGAAATTAACAGATATAGAGTTAATTGAAGTTGTTAAAACTTGTTCAGTTTTTGCTAGAGTTCAACCTGAGCACAAAACTAGAATTGTAAGAGCCTTGAAAACTCAAGATTATATTGTTGCTATGACAGGTGATGGTGTAAATGACGCTCCATCAATTAAAGCTGCTGATATCGGTGTTTCAATGGGTATAACTGGAACTGATGTTACAAAAGGTGCTTCAGATATGGTACTCGCTGACGACAATTTTGCTACAATAGTTAATGCTGTTGAAGAAGGAAGAAAAATTTACGATAATATTAGAAAAGTTTTGCAATTCCAATTATCAACAAATATGGCTGAGGTTTTATATGTATTTATTGCTTCTGTTCTTGGAATTACAATTGTTACACCAGCTCAACTTTTATGGATTAATATGGTTACAGATAGTACACCTGGTTTAGCTCTTGGTATGGAAAAAGCCGAAGGAAACTTGATGAAAAGAAAACCTAGACCAGCTGGAGAAGGAGTTTTCTCAGATGGTGCTGGATTAGATATGGTTATTCAAGGTGTTATTATGGCTGGAATAGTTATTTTATCATTTTTCTTAGGAGAATATATGCAAAATGGAGTTTGGAAGCTTGCTCCTTCTCAAGATGGAGTTACAATGGCGTTTTTAACAGCAAACTTTATTGAATTATTCCACGCAATTTCAATGAGATCTCAGAAGCATTCAATATTTACTATGAAACACTTTAATTGGTGGTTATTAGGTGCATTTTTCTTAACAACATTTTTAACATTAATTGTAATTTATGTACCATTTTTTGCAGGCTTATTTGAATTTACAAGAATTAATCTTAAAGAATTTTTAACAGCCTTTGGATTAGCTTTTTCAATAATTCCAATAATTGAAGTTTTGAAGCTATTTAAGAAGAAAAATTAGATGAAGCGGGGAATTTTAGCCCCGCATTTATATTATATAAATTTTTAAAAAATTTTTAAAAAATGTCTATCAATAAATTTAAAAGTATGATAGAATGTGACTATAAATTTTAAAAAAGGAGAAAAAATATGTCAGATTTAAATAGTATAGAAGAAAAAATGAAAAAATCAATTAGTGTTTTTGCTGAAAACCTTTCAGAAATTAGAGCAGGTCGTGCAAATCCAGCTATTTTAAATAAAATATCAATTAGTTATTATGGAGTTCAAACTCCTATAAATCAAGTTGCCGCAATTTCTGTTCCAGAGGCTAGAATGATAGTAATTCAACCATGGGATGCTAGTTGCTTAAAAGATATTGAAAAAGCAATACTTGCTTCTGATATTGGATTAAATCCAAATAATGATGGAAAATTAATAAGATTAAATTTCCCAGAATTAACTGAAGACAGAAGAAAAGAATTAGCTAAAGATGTTAGAAAAATGGCTGAAGATGCTAGAGTTGCTGTTAGAGGCGTTAGACGTGAAGGAATGGACGGAGTAAAAGAATCTAATAAAAATTCAGAAATAACTGAAGATGAAAGGAAAGATTTAGAAGATAAAATTCAAAAATTAACAGATAAATATATTGATGAAATCGATAAAATGGCTGAAAATAAAGAAAACGAAATCATGAAAGTTTAAAGAGGAAAAAGTATGGACAATGAAGTTTTTCCACGTCATATAGCTGTTATTATGGATGGAAATAGAAGATGGGCTAAAAAGAAAATGTTGCCAGTAAAAATGGGACATAGAGAAGGAGCTAAAACTTTAGAAAAAATAGTAAGATATTGTAATAAAATTGGAGTAAAATATTTTACTGTTTATGCTTTTTCTACAGAAAACTGGAAAAGAAGTGATGAAGAAGTTACAGCTCTTATGGATTTACTTAAAGATTATTTAGACGATTATTCTAAAAGAGCTGATTCAGAAAATATCAAAGTTAAAATTTGGGGAGATATTACAGTTCTAAGACAAGACTTACAAGATAGTATTAAACTTTGCGAAGAAAGAACAAAATCAAATACTGGTGTTAATTTTAACATTTGTCTAAATTATGGCGGAAGAGACGAAATCGTAAAAATGACAAAGAAAATCTCTGAAAAAGTAAAAAGCGGAGAAATAGATATTGATGATATTAATGAAGATTTAATATCAGAAAATCTATATTCAAAAGGTGTTCCAGATCCTGATTTAATGATTAGAACAAGTGGGGAAATAAGAACTAGCGGATTTTTACTTTGGCAATTGTCATATACAGAATTTGTCTTCCTTGATAAGTACTGGCCGGACTTTACTGAAAAAGATTTAGATGAATGTATAGAAATTTATAAAAAAAGAAATAGAAAATTCGGAGGCAAGTAGGCAAGGGAATTTGCGGAGCAAATTCACTGGTCACTTGAAGAGAATTTTCAAAATAAATTGAGAAAATTCGGAGGCAAGTAGGTGAAAAGGGTTTTAACAGGAGTTATTGGACTTCCAATAGTAATTCTTTTATTTGTGTTAGGAAATAAATATATAGTTGATTTAGTAGCTGGAATAATATCATGTATTGCAATTTATGAATATTTTAATGCTTCTAAAAAAGAAGTGAAAAATTTATCTTGGATTGGTTATGTATTATCAATTGGAATTATTTTTATACATATTGTAAATACTAAGATTGCTTTGATGATTTTAACGCTTTTAGCTCCAACGATTTTATTAGTATTATTTTTACATATAATAATTTCAGATATGAAAATTAATTTAAAAGATATAGCTTTTTCATTTCTTGGAATATCATATATAATTACTTGTATAACAGCTTTGGCGCTTATATATGGAATAGGTGATAATACTAAATTGAGTTTTTTGAAAGAGCCTTCTTTTGCAGATATTGCAGTTAGATTTTTCCAAAACACTCAAATTTCAGGAAAATATTTAATTTGGTATGTACTATTTTGTGCTTGGGGTTCTGATACATTTGCTTATACTTTTGGAAAAATATTTGGATTTGGAAAACATAAATTTAGTAAAGTAAGTCCTAATAAAACTGTTGAAGGTTGCGTATTTGGAATTTTAGGAGCTATTGTTCTTTCAGTAATTTATACAATAATTTTAAATAATAATTTAGCTTTTGATATAAACTATTTTGTAGTAATAATTGCTAGTATAATATTCTCTATAATAGGTCAAATTGGTGACTTTTCAGCTTCAACAATAAAAAGATATTTTGATATTAAAGATTATAGCAATTTATTCCCAGGTCATGGTGGAATGTTAGATAGGATTGATAGTGTAATGTTTATTGCGCCATTTGCGTTTTGTGTATTTACTTTTATTTTGTAAAGGAGGCTTTGCTTTTGAGTATTATAATAGGTGCTTTAAAAATAATAATACTTATAGGCTTTTTAGTATTTATTCATGAAGGTGCTCACTTTTTAGTGGCAAAATTATCAGGTGTTAAAGTATTAGAATTTTCAGTTGGATTTGGTAAAGCAATTTATTCAAAAAAGACTAAAGAAACAGAATATTTTGTAAGAATGATTCCATTAGGTGGATATGTCAGAATGCTTGGAGAAGAGGAAGAATCAGACGATGATAGAAGTTTTGAAAAACAACCTGTATGGAAAAGACTTTTAATTGTACTTGCTGGACCATTTATAAATATCGTATTTGGACTTGGTTTGTTTTGGGTTTTAGCTAGTATTTATAATAAAAACGCTTATTATGGACTTATTGTTACAAAAAGATATATAGTGTTATTATTTCAGTCTATTGGACAATTATTTTCAGGAACAGTAAAAAATGCTGAAGTGGTTGGACCTGTTGGAATATCAACACTTATTGTAAATACGAATGGATTGTTTGAGTTTTTCCATTTATTATCAATAATTTCTGTTTCACTTGGAATAACAAACTTATTACCAATACCAGGTTTAGATGGTGGAAAAATATTATTATATTTAATTGAAATAATTAGAAGAAAGAAAGTTTCAGAAGAATTTGAAACGAAATTAACAGCGATAGGAATGTTAATTTTGCTTACAATAGTAGTATTTGTTACAGCAAATGATATAGGAAATTTATTTAGATAAGTAGCTGATTTCTAGTAAATAATGAACAAAGGAAGGATAGGAAAATGAAAGAATTATTAAAATTAAAAAGTGAATTTTCTCCTAAGTATGTACTTACTGAAAAATTATTAGAAGTATATCTATTTTTTGTTTTATGTATCGCGCTTTGTTTTGCTGTCAAAAGAATTAGTTATGGAATTTTATTAATTTTCATTTTGATTTTAATAATTATTGGAAAATTGATATTAGAGAAAAGAAAATCGAATCAAACTTATATGAAATTTTATGAAGATAGAATCGAGTTTAAAGGAAAAATTTTCTTATTTAAAGTACAAAAGAGAGTTTTAAAATACGATGAGATCAAAGATATAACAGTTACACAAGGGCTTGGATTTATTGAAAAAAGATTTCAAAAAGCTTTCGGGTATGGAAATATTTACGTATATCCAAAAAAAGGAAATATTTTTTCAAATGGAATGCAAATAGAACTTGTAGCTAATATTAACGAGAAGATAGAAGAGATAAAAAATATAGTTGGAGATAAAATAAGATAATGGACAAATACATAAAAGATGTTTTTACAGATTTTGGTGATAGTTCAAATATACTTGAAGCAAAGCTTTCAAATGTTAATCTTTATAAAAATCAAAATAGACTTCAAGTTGATATTGTTTCAAATAAGCCAATATCAATTGGTGAAATTGGAAAATTCGAAAATTATTTACAAAATCGTATGAATGTTGGAAGAGCTTTAACTAATATAAAATATGAGGAAGTTGAAATTGAACAAAATATAGAAGAAAATTGGGGAAATATAATTTCTTATATTACTTCAAAAGAACCATTAAGCCGCGCAATGTTGACAAATAGTACGATTGAGAAAAACGACAATGATATTAAAGTCAATTTAAAAATTAAAGGTGCGGAATTTTTATTGTCTAAAAAATTTGATAAGGGGTTAGAGCATCTACTTCAAAATGTTTATAACAGTAAATATACTGTAAAAATAAATGATTGCTTAGATGATGATTATTATAGACATATTGAAAAAGAGCTTGAGGAAGAAGAGAAAAAGGCTGTAGAAAGGGCTGATAAAGAAATTGAAGAGAAAATCAGACTAAACAGAGAAAGTCAAGATAAATTAATCGAAGCTGAAATTGTAAGTGGAGTAAGTAATGAACCTCCTAGCTCAAATCAACCTAATAAGCCAAATTATGGGTATGGTCCAAAGTCACAAAATAAAACTTTTGAAAGACCTCCAAAAGAACTACCAGAAGGAGTATTATATGCTTCTCGTGGTGTAAATGTAAAGGGAACTCCTATAAAGATTCAAGATATCACAACAGAGACTGAAAATGTAGTAGTTGATGGAGAAGTTATCAGAGTTGATTCAAATGAGATGAGAAGTAAACCTGATAAGGCAATTTTGATATTTGATTTATATGATGGCTCTAGTACTATGACTTGTAAAGCTTTTGTAGATAAAGCAAATTTAAAAGATTTAACAAAAAAACTTGATGGAAAAGGCGTAAAAGTTGACGGTGTTGCGCGTTACGATAATTTTGCTAGAGAAATAACAATTATGGCAAATACTATTTTTGAAAGTACTGGATTGAAAAAAGAAAAAAGAACAGATGATGCGCCACAAAAAAGAGTAGAACTTCACCTTCACACTCAAATGAGCCAGATGGATGCAGTTACTCCTTGTGAAGATTTAATAAAAAGAGCCATTTCATGGGGATGGAAATCTATTGCTATTACTGACCATGGTGTTGTTCAAGCTTTTCCTGATGCATATCATTTACTTCAAAAAGTAGGTGACGATAAAATCAAAGTTATATATGGTGTTGAAGGTTATTATTGCCCTGATAAAGATCCATGTGTATTTGGTTCAAAAGGACAAAGTATTGACACAGAATATTGTGTTTTAGACTTAGAAACAACAGGTATTTCTCATATAACAGAAAAAATTACTGAAATTGGTATTATAAAAATTAAAAATGGAAAAGAAATTGGAACTTTTGAAACTTTTGTAAATCCTGAAAAACATATACCAGAGCAAGTTCAAGAGATTACTCATATAACAGACGAGATGGTAAAAGATAGCCCAACTATTGAAGAGATATTACCTAAAGTAATCGAATTTATAGGTGATTCAGTTGTAGTTACTCATAATACTGACTTTGATGTTACTTGGCTAAAATATAATTATGAAAAAAATGGCTATAAATGGGGAAATACATATATAGACACTCTTCGTTTAGCAAAAGCTATGTATCCTGAATTTACAAAATATAAACTTGGAATTATTGCTGAAAAATTAGGAGTTGTAGTAGAAGTTGCTCATAGAGCTTTAGACGATGTTAAAACTTTAGTTCAAGTGTTTAATATCATGATAAATACTGCAAAAGAAGATAAAAAGGCAAAAACTATTGACGATTTTAACAACAAATTTGAGACAGATTTTAAGAAACTTCCAAGCTATCACATAATTATTCTTGCTAAAAATTATGTAGGCTTAAAAAATTTATATAAACTTGTTTCATATTCTCATTTGGATTATTTTTACAAAAAGCCTAGAATTTTGAAATCAATTCTTTCAAAATATAGAGAGGGGCTAATTATAGGAAGCGCCTGTGAAGCGGGAGAATTATATAGGGCTATTTTGGAAGATAAGCCTGAAGAGGAAATTGAAGAAATTGCTAAATTTTATGATTACTTAGAAATTCAGCCACTTGGAAATAATGAATATTTGAAAAGAGAAGGAAGAGTTGCGACTAATGAAGATTTAATCGAGATAAATAAGAAAATCGTAGCTCTTGGAGATAAACTTGGAAAAATGACTGTTGCTACTTGTGATGTTCATTTTATGGATCCACAAGACGAGATTTATAGAAGAATTTTACAAGCTGGGCAAAAGTATGATGATGCTGATTTTCAAGCGCCTTTGTACTTGAGAACAACAGACGAAATGTTAAAAGAATTTGAATATTTAGGAGAAGAAAAAGCTAGAGAAGTAGTTATAACAAATACTAATAAAGTAGCTGATATGATAGAGAAAATAAGCCCAATTTCTCCTGAAAAATGCCCTCCACATATTCCTCGGTTGTGAAAATGAAATTAGAGAAATTGCTTATAAAAAAGCTCATGAATTATATGGAGAAGAATTGCCTGAAATCGTTGGAACTCGTTTGAAAAAAGAGCTAAATTCTATTATAAATAATGGTTATTCTGTAATGTATATTATTGCTCAGAAACTTGTTTGGAAATCAAATGAAGATGGGTATATTGTAGGTTCGAGAGGTTCTGTTGGTTCAAGCTTAGCTGCTTTTATGACAGGTATTACTGAGGTAAATTCGCTTCCACCACATTATAGATGCCCAAAATGTAAATATTCAGATTTTTCAGATTTTGGTGTTCAAAACGGATTTGATTTACCTGATAAAGATTGTCCAAAATGTGGAGCAAAGATGGATAAAGATGGAATGGATATTCCATTTGAGACTTTCCTTGGATTTAACGGAGATAAAGAGCCTGATATTGACTTAAATTTCTCTGGTGAATATCAAGCAAAAGCTCATAAATATACAGAAGTAATATTTGGAAAAGGAACTACATTTAAGGCTGGAACTGTTGGTACAGTAGCTGATAAGACAGCTTTTGGTTATGTGAAAAATTATTTTGAAGAAAGACATAAACCACTTCCAAGCCCTGAAATAGTTAGACTTGCAAAAGGTTGTACAGGAATAAAAAGAACAACAGGACAACATCCACGGTGGAATTATAGTTGTTCCAAAAGGAAGAGAAATCTTTGAGTTTACTCCTGTTCAGCACCCAGCTGATGATCCAAATTCAGATATTATTACAACACATTTTGATTATCACTCAATTGATGGAAACTTGTTAAAACTTGATATTCTAGGTCATGATGATCCGACAGTAATTCGTATGTTACAAGATTTAAGCGGAATTGAGCCAAAAGATATTCCACTTGACGACAAAGAAACAATGTCAATTTTCTCGTCTACAAAAGCTTTAGGAGTTACTCCTGAGCAAATTGGTTCAGAAATTGGAACTTATGGAATCCCTGAATATGGTACAAAATTTGCTAGACGGAATGCTTATGGACACTCATCCAACTACATTTGACGAGCTTATTCGTTTATCTCGGTTTATCACATGGAACTGACGTATGGTTAGGAAACGCTCAAACTCTTATTCAAGAAGGTGTTGTAACACTTCAAGAAGCAATTTGCTGTCGTGATGATATTATGATTTATTTGATTAAAAAAGGTTTGCCACCTGACAAAGCTTTTAAAATCATGGAAACAGTTCGTAAAGGAAAAGCTTTAAAAGACCCTGAAAAATGGAATGAATTTAAGGAACTCATGAAGAAATATGATGTTCCAGACTGGTACATAAAATCTTGCGAAAAAATTAAATACATGTTCCCTAAAGCACACGCTGCGGCTTATGTTACAAACGCCGTAAGAATAGCGTGGTTTAAGGTACATCAGCCTTTAGTTTATTACGCCGCTTATTTTTCAATTAGAGCAAAATCTTTTGATGCGGAAGTAATGATAAATGGGGAAGATAGAGTAAAAGATAAAAAAAGAGAAATAGATTTAATGGGAAATAATGCAAGTCCAAAAGACAAAGAAATGATGGATGATTTAGATATTGTTCAAGAATTTTATGAAAGAGGATTTGAATTTTTACCAGTAGATTTATATAAATCACATTCTACAAAATTTAGAATTGAAGATGGAAAATTAAGACCACCATTTTCAAGTCTAGCTGGGCTTCGGGCCAATTGCTGCTGAAAGTATTTATAATGAAGCGTGCAAATCTGAATTTGAATGTATTGATGATCTTCAAGTTAGAGCAAAGCTTGGAAAATCTGCGATTGAATTGTTACAAAAATTTGATGTTTTAAAGGGAATGACACAAAGTAACCAAATGTCACTTTTTGTTTGACAGTCGTTCGAACGAGAATAATCATCTCGCGTCGTTAAACTTCACTTGTTTTCCCATCGACGTACTTTTGTACGCCTCAGGGAACAACAAGCTCGTTTGCCTAGCGATATAATCATTCTCGTTCGAACTAATATATTTCTCATATAAGTATTATTAATATTGAAGAAGAGGTAGAAATGTATTATAAATATATAGTTTTGTATTTTATAATAATTAATTTAATAGGTGTTGGGGCGATGGCTCTTGATAAATATAAAGCTGAGAAAAACAAATGGAGAATTTCCGAAATGACTTTAGTTTTAATAACTTTTTTGGGCGGTGGAATTGGAACTATTTTTGGTATGTATAAATTTCGTCACAAAACTCAAAAGTGGTATTTTAAATATGGTTTCCCGATTATTTTGATATTAGAAATTATGATAATAATTACAATGATAGTAAAAGGAATTTTATAATTTTAAATAAAAAACAAAAAAATGTTTGACAAAATATTTGTTTTGTGATAAGATGTTTGCGTAAAAGAAAAAAATTTTTTGGGAGTGATAAAAATGGGAAGAAAAAAAGATCCAGATTCATTAAATAAGAGGGAAAGAGCTATATTAAGATTTATTGAAAAAGAAGTTATTGCAAATGGATATCCACCATCTGTAAGAGAAATAGGAAGAGCTGTAGGTTTAAAATCAACAGCTACTGTTCATGGTTATATTGCAAAACTTGAAGAAAAAGGTTTTGTAAAAAAAGAGCAACAAAAAGGTAGAACTCTAAAATTATTAAAAGGCGGAATGGTAGATAAATCAGAATTTGTTAGAGGAAAAGATATTTATAATGGAAGAGAAATGGTAGAAGTTCCAGTTGTTGGAAAAATTACTGCTGGTGCTCCAATTTTAGCTTTTGAAAATATAACAGATACTTTCCCAATTCCAGTAGATTTTGTTGGAAATAGTGAAAGCTTTATGTTAGTAGTAAGAGGCGAAAGTATGATAGAAGCTGGTATTTTAAGTGGAGATTATATTTTAGTAAGACGTCAAAATACAGCTGAAAATGGAGAAATAGTTGTTGCTTTAATAGAAGACGAAGCTACTGTAAAAACTTTTTATAAAGAAAATGATCATATTAGATTACAACCTGAAAATTCAACAATGGATCCAATTATAGTTCCAACATGCGATATTTTAGGAAAAGTAATTGGTGTATTTAGAAAAATGTAAATAAAAATTGAGACTTAAAAAATAAATCCCAAATTGTTAGATAAAAATTTAACAATTTGGGTTATTTTTATTTTAGTTCAACAACAGTTACTCCCATTTCGCCTTCACCAAAAGTTCCAATTCTAAATGATTTCACATGTGGGTGAGTTTTTAAGAAGCTTTGAACACCTTGTCTTAATTTTCCGAGTTCCTTTTCCGTGAACAATTCTAACAGTATTTAAACCATTTAAGAAGCAAGTATCAAGGTATTTGTCAATTTCAAAACAAGCCTCATCTACATTTTTTCCAATTACATTAATTTCAGGAGAAATTGAAACTGGCTTAAATTCTCGTTTTATAGAACGAAGTTTATCTTCTTTTGAAATCTTTTTTATAGTTTTTTCTAATTCTTCAAATTTAAAACTTGATTTTATAATTCCAATTTGAACTATACAGTCATTTTGAGAAATAGATATTACAGTTCCTGATTTGTTGATTCTAGGAATAAATACTTCGTCACCGATTTTTAAATCTTCTTTATTTACTGGATTTTTAGGTTTGTAAGAATTGATATTTGAAAATTCTTCAATTTTTTCATTTAATTTTTTTCGATTTTCGTTTGCTTCTTTAGAAGAATTTGATTTTTCTAAATTTTTAATAATAGTGTCAGCGTCTTCTTTAGCTTCCATTAATATTTTTCCAGCTTTTTCTTTTGCTTCTAGAATAATAGAATTTTCTTTGTTTTTTAATTCATTATTTTTATTTTCAAGTTCTAGTTTTAAATTCTCAGTTTCTTTTGAATTTTTAACGATTTTGTCTTTTTCTTGCTCAATAATTCTTTTATTTTCGTATATTTCTTTTAATAAATCTTCAATATTAATTTTTGAATCGTTTAGTTTTGATTTTGCTCTAAGTATTATTTCATTTGAAATTCCAAGCTTTTCAGAGATATAAAAAGCGTTACTTGTACCAGGAATTCCAATAAGTAGTTTATAAGTCGGAGCAAGTTTTTTGATATCAAATTCAACACAAGCGTTTTCAAAACCATCTGTAACTATTGCAAAATTTTTAAGTTCAGGATAATGTGTTGTAGAAATTGTAAGAATATCTCTATTATATAATTCTTCTAAAATACTTATAGCAAGGCAAGAACCTTCTTGAGGGTCTGTTCCAGAGCCTAATTCGTCTAATAATACTAAACTGTTAGAAGTAGCTTTATTTAGAATATTTGAAATATTACTAATATGTGAAGAAAAAGTACTTAATGATTCTTGAATACTTTGTTCATCACCGATATCTGCGAAAATATTATCAAATACGTAAATTTTAGAGCCTTCGTTTGCTGGAATAAGTAGACCTGACATTGCCATAAGTAGAATAATACCAGTTGTTTTTAAAGCAACAGTTTTACCTCCAGTATTTGGTCCAGTTATTATTAATGATTTAAAATTTTCACCAATATAAATATCATTTTTTACAGCTTTTTCTTTATCTAAAAGAGGGTGAAAAGCTTTGATAAGGCTTATTTCTTTTTTACTTGAAATTATAGGCTTTGTACCATTTAGATAATTAGAATATTTTCCTTTTGAAAAAATGAAATCTATAAGTCCAATTAAATTCATATCATTTTCAAGCTCATTTGTAATATCAAAAAATAATTTTGAAAGATCTTCTAAAATTTTTTGAATTTCCAAATTTTCTTTTATTTTTAATTCGTTTATATCGTTATTTAAATCAAAAACTGAAATTGGCTCGATAAAAAAGGTAGAGCCTGAACTAGAAATATCATGAACAAAGCCTTTGACATCTGATTTATATTCAGCTTTTATTGGTAAAACAAATCTATCATTCCTTACAGTAACAATAGGTTCCTGAATATATTTTTGGTGTAACATAGAGTTAAGCTTATTTCTAATTTCTTGTTCTTTGTTTTTAATATTTTTCCTTATTAATTTTAAATTAGTTGAACTATCGTCAGAGATAGTGTTTTCGTCAATAATAGAATTAAAAACTTTATTTTCGATATTTATATTTAAGTATAAATTATCAAATAAATCAGTTAAGCTAGAAAATTCGCTCATATCAATTTCATTACTAAAAAAGTAATTTTTAAGATTTCTAGAGGTTCTTAAAATATTAGCTAAACTCAAAAGAGATTTAGTATTTAAAGAATTTTTAGCTTCTAATGATTTTAAGAATTTTGTAATATCTTCTATTTCAGAAATAGGAAGATTTCCTTTTCTATAAATTAAATTGGAAGCTTCAAAAGCTTGATTTAGAGCTTTTTCAATTTCTTCTTTTGAAAATAAAGGCAATAGTTCTAAAGCTAATTTTTTCCCTAGAAAAGTAACACAATAACTCTCTAAAATTTCTCTTATTTTATTAAATTCTAATTTTTCAAAATATTTCGTTTCCATAAAAATAAGTATATCACGGAAATCTTGGTAAATCAACATTTTTTATTATGAAATTTTTTCCCAAAAATCTTGAAAAATGTGGATAAATGTTATAAAATGTGGTAAGTTTAATAAATAATTAGAAAGGCTGATATTTAGTGGAAAAAATAGACTTAGTAAAAGAAGTAAGAAATGAAATTAAAGATAAAAATTTAAAATATACAATACTTACTTTTGGTTGCCAATTAAATGAAAATGATTCTGAAAAAATAGCTGGAATGGTTGAAGAAATGGGCTATTCAAAAGCTGATAATTTTGAAGATTCAAATCTTGTTATTTTTAATACTTGCTGTGTAAGAGAAAATGCCGAAGAACGCTTATTTGGAAAACTTGGCGAGATTAAGAAAATGAAAGAAGAGAAAAATACAATTATTGCTATTGGCGGTTGTATGATGCAAGAAAAATCTATGTTAGAAAAGATTAAAAAAAGCTATAGATATGTTGATATTGTTTTCGGAACTCATACTTTACAGACTCTTCCAGAAGATTTATATAAAGTAATTATTGAAAAACAAAAAGTTAAAAATGTAATAGATATTGATGGAGAAATTATTGAAGGCCTTCCAATTAAGAGAAATGATAAGTTTAGAGCTCAAGTTACTATTATGTATGGATGCAATAATTTTTGCTCATATTGTATAGTTCCTTATGTTCGTGGAAGAGAAAGAAGTAGAGATCCTGAAGATATTTTAGAGGAAATAAGAGGACTTGCTAAAGAAGGTTATAAGGAAATCACACTTTTGGGACAAAATGTGAATTCCTATGGTAAAGATAAATTCAAATATTGTAAAAAAGAGGTTAAAAGCGATATAGATAATTTTGCTAAACTTTTAAGAGCGGTTTGTGAAATAGACGGAATAGAAATAGTTAAATTTATGTCACCACACCCTAAAGACTTTACTTTTGATGTAATTGAGGCTATTAGAGATTGTGATAAAATTACAAGAATGATTCATCTTCCTTTACAATCTGGAAATACCAAGGTTTTGAAGGAAATGAATAGAGGCTATACAAAAGAAGAATTTTTAGAATTAGCTAAAAAAATGAAAGATAATATTCCAAATTTATATCTTTCAACAGACATTATTGTAGGCTTTCCTGGCGAGACTGAAGAGGAATTTGAAGATACTTTAGATGTTGTAAGAAAAGTTGGATTTGAGCAAATTTTTATGTTTATTTATTCAAAAAGAGAAGGAACTAAAGCTGCGGCTAGACCTGACCAAGTTCCAGAAGAAATAAAACATCAAAGATTTGATAGATTAAAAGAACTTTATGATAGTGAAGTTGAAGCTCAAAACAAAAGATATATTGGAACTGTTCAAAATATTATGATAGAGGGAAAAAGCAAGAATGATGAAACAAAATATTGTGGAAGAACAGATTCAAATAGAGTAGTTGTTTTTAATCCGAATGGAAAAGAAAAAATAGGAGATATAGCAAAAGTAAGAATTACAGAAAATCATAAATGGTTTTTGACTGGGGAAATTGTTTAGAAATAGGAGTTGTACTAATTATGTCAGAAGATTTTTCACCGATGATGCAAAATTATTTGAAAACAAAAGAACAATATAAAGATTGCATTCTATTTTATAGATTGGGTGATTTTTATGAAATGTTCTTTGATGACGCTCTTACAGCATCAAGAGAGCTTGAAATTACTTTAACTTCAAAAGCTTGTGGAACACAAGAAAAAGCTCCAATGTGTGGAGTTCCTTTTCATGCTGCGGAAATATATATTTCAAGACTAATTGCTAAAGGCTATAAAGTTGCAATTTGTGAACAATTAGAAGATCCAAAAACAGCTAAAGGAATTGTAAAAAGAGATGTTATTCGTGTTGTAACCCCTGGAACTGTAATTGAATCAAATATGTTAGATGAAAAGAAAAACAATTACATAATGTCAATTTATAAATCTGGAATATACTATGGAATAGCGGTTTGCGACATTTCAACAGGTGATTTTTATTCAAGCGAAATAAAGTTAAAAGATGAAAATTTTGAAAAATTACTTGATGAATATGTAAGATTTTGTCCTAGTGAAATCGTTGTAAATGAGGCAATGGGAAGCTCTGAAAAAGATTTAGAAAAAATGACTGATAGACTTCCTTGTTTTGTAACCAAAAAAAATGATGAAATGTTTAGAAATGATAAAGATATGCTTCTAAAATTGTACACAATTGTAGATAGTGATAATCATGAAAAAGAAGATTTGGATGGACTAGAACTTGCGGTTAGAAGTATTTGCGGACTTTTAAATTATTTTACAGAAACACAAAAAATAAGACTTGAACATATAAATAAAATTGAAATTTATGAAGTTCAAAAATATATGGCTTTAGATATCAATACAAGAAGAAGCTTAGAGCTTACTGAGAGAATGAGAGATAAATCAAAAGTTGGAACTTTGATTTGGGTTTTAGATAAGACTTCAACATCAATGGGGGGAAGACTTTTGAGAAGATGGTTAAATGATCCTCTTTTGGAAATTTCAGAAATAAAAGAACGTTTAGAAGCTGTTTCTGAATTAAAAAATAATGTAATTCTAAAAGGGGAATTAATAGAAGAACTTTCAAAAGTTTATGATATTGAAAGATTGGCTGGAAAAGTTGCGTTTGAAAGTATTAACGCTAGAGAAATGAACAGCTTGAAAAGTTCGTTAGAACATATTCCAGCTATAAAAGAAAATTTGAAAATGGCAAATTCGAAATTGCTAAAAAATTTATATGAAAACCTTGATGAATTACAAGATGTAGTAAAATTAATAGATTCTTCAATTGTTGAAGAACCTCCAATTAGTGTAAAAGACGGAGGAATAATTAAAAAAGGCTATAGTAAAGAATTAGACGAATATAGAGCAGCTTCAACAGAAGGAAAGAATTGGATTATACAATTAGAAGCAAAAGAAAGAGAACAAACTGGAATTAAAAATTTAAAAATAGGTTATACAAAGATTTTTGGTTATTATATTGAAGTTTCAAAATCTTTTGTTAATCAAGTTCCACAAGATAGATATATTAGAAAACAAACTTTAACAACTGGTGAAAGATATATTACAGACGAATTAAAACAAATGGAGGATAAAATCTTAGGAGCTGAAGAAAAATCTGTTGCCCTAGAATATCAAGAATTTGTAAAAATTAGAGAGAAAATTTCTGAAAATATTTTGAGATTACAAACTACAAGTAGTGTTGTAGCAAACGTAGATGTTTTAGCGAGTCTTGCTGAAGTTGCTGAAAATAATAATTATGTTTGCCCAGAAGTTACAAATAATGGAATTATTGATATAAAAAACGGACGTCACCCAGTTATTGAACAGATGATAGAAACTGGTAGTTTCGTTCAAAATGATACATATTTAGATAGAGGAGCTTCAAGACTTTCAATAATTACAGGGCCAAATATGGCTGGTAAATCAACATATATGAGACAAGTAGCTTTAATAACTGTTATGGCTCAAATTGGAAGCTTTGTTCCCGCAGATAGCGCAACTATTGGAATTGTAGATAAAATCTTTACTAGGGTTGGAGCTCAAGATGACTTAAGTAGTGGTCAAAGTACTTTTATGGTTGAGATGATGGAAGTTTCTAATATATTGAAAAACGCTACATCTTCAAGCTTAGTTATATTAGACGAAATCGGAAGAGGAACCTCTACTTATGATGGACTTTCAATTGCTTGGGCTGTAGCCGAATATATTGCTGATAAAAATAAACTTGGATGTAAGACTCTTTTTGCCACACATTATCATGAGCTAATTGATTTAGCAAATAGATGTGATGGAATAAGAAATTTATCTGTTGCTGTAAAAGAAAAAGGAGAAGATATAATTTTCTTAAGAAAAATCGTAGAAGGCGGAACTGACGAAAGTTACGGTATTCATGTAGCAAAATTGGCTGGTGTTCCAAAGCAAGTATTACAAAGAGCTTACAAGATTTTAGAGAGCCTAGAAAAAGATGGAAAGAAAATTGTTGTAAATGAAAAAGAAGATAAAAAACAAGTTGAAGGACAAGTAGATTTCTTTAATTTAAAATTAGATGAAATTGCAAGAGAACTTGACAAAGTAAACTTAAACGAATTAACACCAATTGATGCTTTAAACACACTTGTTAGAATGAAGGAAAAAATGAAGTAATAAACGAAAAGGAGAAATTTTAAATGTACGAAGTATATTCAGATTTACATGTTCACATCGGGAGAAGTGAGAATGGTAAGCCGATAAAAATTACCGCAGCAAGATCATTGAACTTTGCAAACATAGCTAAAGAATGTTATGAAAGAAAAGGTATAAACTTAGTTGGAGTTATAGATTGCGCTTCACCTTATGTTATAGAAGATATAGGAAAATTTTTGAAAAATGGAGATGCCTACGAGCTTGAAAAAGGCGGAATAATCTACAAAAACGAAGTTTGTATTATTTTGGGAAGTGAAGTTGAAACCTCTGAAACAAGAGAAGATGGAAAAAAAGGTTCAGCTCACAATTTATGTTATTTTCCACATTTGTCAGACATTAAAAATTTCTCAAGCGAGCTTTCTCATCATTTAAAAAATATTACATTAAGTACACAAAGAACAGATTTATCAGGTTATGACTTAGTTGATATGGTTGAAAGATATAATGGTGTTTTAGTTCCAGCTCATTGCTTTACTCCATATAAGAGCTATTATGGAAATTGCACAGATTCCTTAAAAAAGATTTTTAAAGAAAAATATGACAGAATTTACGCAATTGAGCTTGGTTTAAGTAGTGATACATATTTAGCAGACGAGATTTCAGAACTAGAAGGAAAGACTTTCCTTACAAATTCTGATGCACACTCTCTTCCTAGAATTGCTAGAGAATACAACAAAATGGAAATGGAAGATATAAATTTTGAAGAATTTGTCAAAGTTTTAAAAAGAGAAGATGGAAGAAAAATTGTAGCAAATTACGGATTAGATCCAAAGCTTGGAAAATATCACAGAACATATTGTGAAGTTTGTGGAAAGCAAATTCCGGGAAAAGCGCCTGTTACAAAGTGTGATACATGTGATAGTAGAAATATCACAATGGGAGTTTTTGACAGAATTGAAATTATAAAAGATAAACCTGAGTCAAAAAGTCCGAAATTTAGACCAGAATATGTTTATCAAATACCACTTACATTCATTCCTGGAGTAGGACCAAAGGCAATAGATAAATTATTAAAACAATTTGGGACAGAAATGACAGTATTACACAAACTTTCAAATGATGATATTGAAGCTGCTGTTCGGAGATAAAATGGCTCAAAGTATAATAAATGCTCGTGATGGAAAGATTAAAATTGCCGAGCGGAGGCGGAGGAAATTACGGTCGAGTGAAACTCGAAGAGTAATTTCCGGAGCAAGTGATTTTGCGAAGCAAAATCACTGGTAAAAAATTACGGTCGAGTGAAACTTGAGGATTAACGCGTGGCCTAACATGTGTTATTTCCTCAGTATCGACGCTCGGACGGCTCCGCCTATTGGGTACCCTGCCCAATATCCTCGCTTTCTCATTCGGAAACAACACATATTCTCCACGCTGTTTTAATGTATGTTTTAATATGTCATAATTTTCTCAAATTCGAATATACATTATGTATATAAATTAGGATTGGAGAAAAATAATGGTTTTAATCGAATACATAAAAAAGTATAAAGTAACATATATTTCAGTAATACTAACATTTATTATAGGAGCTTTAATTGGAATATTTGTTACTTTTAAAATTCCAAAAGCTGACAAAGAAAATATTAATTCTTATATGAATGATACTATCAAAATTTCTAAACAAGGGAAAATTGATAAACAATCACTGTTTAAAGAAAGACTTTTAGATAATTTAAAAACACTTGGAATAATTTGGATTCTGGGTTGCACCATTATAGCAAGTTTTACAATTTATATTTTTATGATTTATAAAGGAATATTATTTGGTTACATAATAACAATTGTGTTTATGACTCTGGGATTTGGAACAGGAATAAAATTTCTTTTTCCTACTGTTATAATAAAAAATATCATTTTTTTACCAATCATTTTTTTGCTTGCAACAAGTGGAATTAGATTATATAAAGAAATAATTAAACGAAAAATTAACATAAAGCAAGAACTTTTGAGACATACAATAATTATGTTTGTAAGTAGCGTATTTGCTATAATTGTGAGTTGTATAGATTCTTATTTTTTGACAGGTTTACTGTATTTTTTATAAAAATTTTATGAAAACTATTTACATTTGACAAAATCTTTGATATAACATTAATGGTTTGTTGTAGAAAGTAAGATTAAGGCAAATTAAATTTAAAAGGAATAGGTGAGAAATAGATGGATAAACAAATTAAACTCTTTTTAGATTTTTTAGAAAATGATAAAAAGTTAGTAAGCAATACTTTGCAATCTTACAAGAGAGATATTTTACAATATCAAGAGTACGTCCAAGAAAATGGTATTAATTATTTAAAAGTAAATTCTAATACTATTAATGAATATTTTGACTATTTAAGCGAAAATGGAAAAAAGAAATCAACTATTTCTAGAAATTTAGCGTCAATAAGATCATTTTATCAATTTTTAATTAGAACAAAAAAGATAAAAAAAGATCCAACAAATGGTGTTCAATCTCCAAAGCCAGAGAAGAAAGTTCCTAATATTTTAACAACAAAAGAAGTTGAACTTTTGTTAGAACAACCAAAAGGTGTTGATTTAAAAGGAATAAGAGATAAGGCTATGCTTGAATTTGCTTATGCTACTGGAATGAGAGTAACAGAAATAATTTCATTAGATTTAAATGATGTTAATTTCAAAGATAATTTCGTAACATGTAAATCAGGTCATAAAAAGAGAGTTATTCCATTAGGAAATTTATCAACAAAAGCTTTAAACGACTATGTTAAAACAGCTAGACCATATTTAGTAAAAGATGATAGTGTAAAAGCTTTGTTTGTAAATATAAATGGAAAAAGACTTACACGTCAAGGATTTTGGAAAATTGTTAAATATTATAAAGAACAAGCAAATATCACAAAAGATATTACACCACATGTTTTAAGACATTCTTTTGCTACTCATTTATTGCAAAATGGTGCTGATTTGAAGTCAATTCAAACAATGCTTGGACATTCTGATATTTCTTCAACACAAATTTATATGCAATTTCAAAATGAAAGTTTAAAAGAAATTTATAAAAAAGCTCATCCAAGAGCGTAAATAAATAATTAAATAAATTAGAGCAAGTTGACAAAAACTTGCTCTTTTTGTCAACTTTTTATTGATAAAAAAGTTAAAATATTGTATAATTAATACCAAATTTGTAAGAGGAATTATAAAATGAATAAAAAATGGGAGCTATTTGAAACAAATAGAGAAATAGTTGAAAAAATAAAAGATGAATTTAATATATCAGAGATATTAGCTACTTGTTTAGTAAATAGAGGAATAGTAGAAAATGATGATCTAAAAGTTTTTTTAAGTCCTACTAGAAACGATTTTCATGATCCGTTTGAAATAATAGATATGGAAAAGGCTGTAAATCGAATTATAAAAGCAATGGAAAAAAATGAGAAAACCATTATTTATGGAGACTATGATGTAGATGGAATAACAAGTACAATGGTCTTGAAAAAATTTTTAAAAGAACATAATTTTGAAGTTGATTATAAAATTCCAAATAGATTAAATGAAGGTTATGGATTAAATAAAGAAGCTGTAAAGAAAATTTCAGATGATGGCTATAAATTAATAATAACAGTTGATTGCGGAATTTCTGGTTTAGAAGAAATAGAGTATGCTAAAAGTCTTGGAATGGAAGTAATTGTAACAGACCATCACGAACCTCAAGAAAAAATTCCAGATTGTGTGGCTGTTGTAGATTGCAAGAGAAAAGATAATAAATATCCATTTAAGAGTTTAGCTGGCTGTGGAGTTGTTTTAAAACTAATACAAGCAATTTCAAAGAAACAAGGTTATAAAGATGAAGATTATTTAAAATTTTTAGATATAGTTTGCATTGGAACAATTTCAGATATAGTTCCATTAGTTGATGAAAATAGAGTTATTGCTAAATTAGGATTAATGTTAATAAGTAAAACACATAACCCAGGACTTGGGCTTTTAGTTCATTCTACTGGAATAAAAGAAATCAATTCAACAACTGTTTCTTTTGGATTAGCTCCTAGAATTAACGCTTGCGGAAGAATGGGATATGAGGAAGAAGCTTTAAAATTATTTTTGACTGATGATATAGAGGAAGCTAAAAATATAACAGTAAAATTAAATGATTTTAATAGGCAAAGACAAGATATTGAAAAATCAATTTTTGAAGAGGCTGTAAAACAGATAGAAGAAAAACATTTGGAAAATGACCCAATAATAATTGTTGGAGGAGAAGGATGGCATCATGGAGTTATTGGAATAGTTTCTTCAAAAATTACAGATTTGTATTATAAACCAAGTATTTTAGTTTGCTTTGAAGGTGAAGAGGCTAAAGGCTCAGGAAGAAGTATACCTGGATTTGACTTACATAACGCTCTTTGTGAATCATCTGAATTTCTTACAAAATATGGTGGTCATGAAATGGCGATTGGACTAACATTAGAAAAGAAAAATTTTGAAAAGTTTAAAAATAAAATAGAAGAAATCGCTAGAAACTGCCACTTGGAAGAATTTGTTCCAGTTTTGAAAATAGACAAAGAATTAAATTCAAAAGATATTACAGAAGAAAATATTAAGAGCCTTGAAAAACTAGAACCTTATGGAGAAGCTAATAAAAATCCGATATTTTTATATAGAAATTTAAAAATAGATTCAATTAGAAGCTTGTCAGAAGGAAAACATTTAAAATTAACATTAAAAGATGATATAAATAATATTTTTATATCAGCGATAGGATTTAATATGGGATATTTATCAAATGAATATAGATTATTTGATAAAGTAGATGTAGTTCGGAAGCTTAGAGCTAAACGAATTTAACGGAAGAAAAGATATTCAAATTAATATGAAAGATATTAGAAAAAGTATTTAAGAAAGGAAAATAAGGTTATGCAAGAAAAAAGTGATGTAACAATAGAAGACATTATAAAATTACAAAAACAGAATTATTCAAAATCAGACTCAAAGCTAATCAAAAAAGCTTATGAATTTGCTAAAAAATACCATGGTGACCAAAAAAGAAAATCTGGTGAACTTTATATTACTCATCCTTTAAATGTTGCTTACATTTTATCTGGTTTAGAGCTTGATGATGAAACAATTTGTGCAGCACTTTTGCATGACGTTGTTGAAGATACACCAGCTACTAATGAAGATTTAGTAAATGAATTTGGAGAATCAGTAGCTGTAATGGTTTCAGGAGTTACAAAACTTGGAAAAATTCAATATACTACTATTGAAGAGGAGCAAGTTGAAAATTACAGAAAAATGTTCTTAGCTATGGGAAAAGATATAAGAGTTATTCTAATTAAACTTGCCGATAGACTTCATAATATGAGAACATTAAAGTATTTAACAAGAGATAGACAACTTGCTATTTCACAAGAAACAATGGACTTGTACGCTCCTCTTGCTAATCGTCTAGGTATCTACTCTTTGAAATGGGAGTTAGAAGATTTGGCTTTCAAATATCTTTATCCTGACGAATATAGAGAAATTGTAATTGGCTTAGACAAGAAGAGAGAAGAGAGATTACAGTTCTTAGAAGTAATTAAAGACGATTTGAAAAAGGCTTTAGCAAAAGAGAAAATTAAAGCTGAAGTTACAGGAAGAGCTAAACATTTATATAGTATTTATAGAAAGATGCAAAGAGATAATAAAACTTTAGATCAAATTTATGATTTATTTGCGTTAAGAATCCTTGTAAATTCAATAAAAGACTGTTATTCAGTTTTGGGTGTTGTCCACGAGATGTATACGCCAATGCCTCGGAAGATTTAAAGATTATATTGCAGTTCCTAAAAAGAATTTGTATCAATCAATACACACTACAGTTTTAGGTACGAAAGGTACACCTTTCGAAGTACAAATTCGTACTTGGGATATGCATAGAACAGCTGAGTATGGTATCGCTGCCCATTGGGCTTATAAAGAAGCTAGTAACAAAGGAACAAAAAAAGAAGTTATTGTAAAAGAAGATAAGCTTGCTTGGCTTCGTGAAACTCTAGAGTGGCAAAAGAATACAGAAAATCCTGGCGAATTTTTAAACACATTAAAAAAGGAGCTTTATGAAGAGGAAGTTTTTGTGTTTACTCCAAAAGGCCAAATAAAGAGTCTTCCAAGAGATGCTACTCCAATAGATTTTGCTTATATGATTCATGAACAAATTGGTCATAAAATGGTTGGATGTAAGATAAATAGTAAAATAATGCCGATTATTACACCTTTACATAATGGTGATATAGTTGAAATTTTAACTTCTGATCAAGCTAAAGGTCCTAGTAGAGATTGGCTAAAATTTGTTAAGAGTTCTGCTGCTAGAAATAGAATAAATCAGTGGTTTAAGAAAGAAGAAAGAGGAGAAAACATTGAAAAGGGTAAGGAAATACTAGAAAGAGAGGCTAAAAAGCTACCTGTTCGTTCATCTGATTTACTTGGAAATCAAGAATGGATGAAGTTTGTTATGGAAAAATATCATTTCTTAAGTCTTGACGATATGTACGCAAGTATTGGATTTGGCGGAATTTCAGCTGGAAAAATTTTAGCAAGATTACTAGAAAAATATAATGATGAACATGAAGATGAACATTATGAGCAAAAGATAGAAGAATTGGCTTTTTCAAAGCCTATATACAAGCCATCAAAGTCTGGTGTTGTTGTAAAAGGAATTGACAATTGTTTAGTTAAGCTTTCAAAATGTTGTAATCCACTTCCACGGTGATAGTATAATTGGTTATATTACTAAAGGAAGAGGAGTTTCAGTCCATCGTACAGATTGTCCAAATATAAATGAACTTTTAGAAGATAAAGAAAGAATTATTGATGTTTATTGGTATGATGATATAAAAGGCTCTTATGAAGTAGATATCGAGATTTTTGCTACAGATAGAAGAGGGCTTTTGAAAGATATTTTGAAGCAAATTGAAAATTGCAAAGGAAATATTGTTGGAGTTAATACTAGAACAACGAAAGAAAAAATTGCTATAATAAATTTAGCAATTCAAATTGAAAATATAGAAGAATTAAATAAACTTACAAACGCTGTAAGTAGAGTAGAGAGCGTTTATGAGGTAAAAAGAAAAAGAGGTTAGGAGTGATTAATTATGATAATACAAAAACCAAAGGGAACAAAAGATTTGCTTCCCGAAGATACATATAAATTACAATATATTGAGAAAAAAATAAGTAGATTATTTGAAAATTATGGATTTAGAGAAATTAGAGTTCCTGTTTTTGAGCACACAGAACTTTTCAATCGTGGTGTTGGGGAGACTACAGATGTTGTTCAAAAAGAGATGTACACTTTTGATGACAAAGGTGGACGTTCAATAACTTTAAGACCAGAGGGAACAGCTGGAACTGTAAGAGCTTATTTAGAAAACGGAATGGCAAGTAGACCTAGCCCTGTAAAACTTTGGTACAATATGGCAATGTACAGATATGAAAATGTTCAAAAAGGAAGATTAAGAGAATTTCACCAAATTGGCTTAGAGCTTATTGGTTCAGATTCATATTTGGCTGATGTTGAGACTATTTTAATTGCTAAAAGAATTTTTGATTCTTTAAATATTAAAAATATAAAAATAAATTTGAATAGTATTGGTTGCCCAAAATGTAGAGGAGAATATCAAAAAGCTTTAAAAGAGTTCATTGGAAAAAATATAAATGATTATTGTGACGACTGCAAAAATAGATTTGAAAAAAATCCAATGAGAATTTTGGACTGTAAGCAGGAAAAGTGCAAAAAATTCAATGTTGGCGCACCTATGATGTTAGATTATTTGTGTGACGAGTGTAAAGAACATTTTGAAAATGTTAAAAGAAGTTTAAAAGAGCAAAATGTTGACTTTGCTATTGATAGCGGAATCGTAAGAGGATTAGATTATTATACAAAAACAGTTTTTGAATTTATAGACGAGGAAAGCGGTTTGACTGTTTTAGGTGGAGGAAGATATGATGGCTTAGTTCAAGAATTAGGCGGAAGTCCTACACCTGCAATTGGCTTTGCAACTGGAGTTGAAAGACTTATGGAAATGGTAGAAGCTTCACTTGGAGATAAAATAGAAGAAAGAAAGCCTGATTTATATATTGTTTCAAGTGGAGAAAAGGAAACAAAAGTGGCGGTAGAAATTGCTGAAGGCTTAAGAGACAAAGACATTTTTGTTGAAAGAGATCTATTAGAAAGAAGCTTTAATTCTCAAATGAAATATTCAGACAAAATAGGCGCTAAAAAGCTTATTGTTATTGGAGAAAACGAGTTAGAAAGCGGAACTGTTAAAATAAAAGATATGAAAACAGGTAAAACTCAAGATTCAAAACTTGATGTAAATGAAATATATTCAAAAATAAAATAAAAATAAAGAACCTTAATTTTTTTAAGGTTCTTTATTTTGAAGTTGATGTTTCTTTCCATCTTAAAACTTTTATATCTTTATATTTGCTAAGAATTTCCATATATTTATTATATTCATCTTCCCAAAGAGCGTTTGGAACTTTGTCAAAGGCGTCAAAAATCGTTTCAGCTTCATGTAAGAAAATAATTTGTTGTTGTGGTGAAAGTTGTTTATATTTTCTAGAAAAAGCATATAATTTATCTAAGGTATCGTTTGCTTTAATAAAAGTCCAAAAGTCTTTAACATTCATACCAGCAGACTTTATCTGGTAGATAGCTATTACAAGTAATAGTAATATTAAAATTCCTAAAATTAGTAGTATTGCTAAAAATTCCAAAAATTTTTCCTCGTTTCTTTCGTTAATTCGAAAAAATTATATCATATAGATTTTTTTAATTCAATATCTAAAAATAAAAATTATAAAAAAATAAACGCCTCCTTTAGTGGGAGGCGTGTGAAAGGTGTGGCTGTGGGTTAGATTCGCGTTTTAATTCTTTTTATTTTAAGCGCGGTGACCATTTTGTTTTCATCAACCACAATCTCGGGGTTAAAGTTTCCCCAAGAATTAGGAATTTTTCTCGTCTTGAGAATGTCAACCGCTTTAGTCACGACTGACTGTTCAAAGTAGCAATGTACTATGATATTTACATCATAGTACGAATCGCTTGAACCAAATCGCTTCATAATGAGCGGTTCAACGTCGGTTGGCACATTTTCTTTGAGGCTCATTGCATATTCAATAGATTCTACTAAAAAGTTTATCTGTTTCCTAAACAGGTCTAAAGAAAATGACGAGTTCCGTTCCTCTTTTGTGGCGACAGCCACAGCATTTGTTGTTTTTCCCATTGTTGTAGTTCCTTTCGTTTTTAGTCCATCGGACTGTAAGATAAATAGCTTTTGGAAATCTCTTCAAAGATTTCCTAAACCTACCTTTTATTATACTATTAAATTATTACATTGTCAAAAAAATAAAAATTTTTTCTTCGACATTTATTGACAAGAAATTTACTTAAATGATAATATATAAAAAAATGAGAAAGGAAAATATTATGAAGTATAAAAGAATTTTATTAAAAGTAAGTGGTGGAGCCTTATCAGGAAAAGGCGATTTCGGATTTGATAAAGAATCTTTAGACAGAATTACAGATGAAATTATTAGAGCTAGTGAAGCTGGAGTTGAAATCGCTGTTTTAATAGGCGGAGGAAATATTTTCAGAGGAAGAACAGCCGAAGATTGGAATATAGAAAGGGCTGAAGCTGATAATATCGGAATGATGGCTACAATAATAAATAGCTTAATTTTAAGAGGTGCTTTAGTTTCAAAAGGTGCTCATGATTTAAGAGTAATGACCGCAATTCCTATGGATACTGTTGCAGAGCCATATATAAGATTAAGAGCTGTTCATCATTTAGATAAAGGAAAAATAGTAGTGTTTGGAGGAGGAATTGGTCAACCTTATGTAACTACTGATTACGCTTCTTTACAAAGAGCTGTAGAAATTAGAGCAGATGTAGTTTTAATGGCAAAGCAAGGAACAGATGGAGTTTACACAGATAATCCAAATACTAATCCAGATGCAAAAAGATATAAAACTGTTTCTTATGATGAAGCAATTGAAAAAGAGCTAAAAGTTGTAGATCAATCAGCTTATATTTTAGCAAAAGATTACAATATGCCAATGTATATATTTGATTTTAACCAGAAAAATTCAATTTTAGATATATGTGAAGGAAGAAATATTGGAACATATCTTGGAAGAGATTGTAAAACAGAAATGTATTAAAATAAAAAAGATAAAAGCCGTTAAGGCCTTTATCTTTTTCTCTTTTTTGGTTTACTTTTCTTAACTTGACTTTCATCAACTTCTATGAATAAATCATTTGGTGTACATTCTAAAGCAGAACATAATTTTTCTAAATTTGCGTATCTAATAGATTTTGTTCTATTTTTAATTAGGTTATCAAAATTGGTATATGTAAGATTTGTTCTTTTCCATAACCAATATTTTGTTTTGCCTTTTTGTTCTAATAGATGCTCAACATTAAGTTGTAACATAGATTAGCTCCTTTCTGTAAAAATTTTATACTTATATTATACAAGATATATTTAATCAATACAAGTCACGTAGACAGGAGATATTTGGAGTTATTTTTTATATATTTTTGTGTATTGACAATTAAAAATTTAATTTATATAATATGTTCGTGAAAATAAGCTAGAGATAGGAAATAATATGGACAATAGAATTTTATCATTAGAATCAACTAAATATGAACTAAAGCTAGACAATTTTGAAGGTCCGCTTGATTTACTTTGCTATTTAATAGATAAAGACAAAGTAGATATTTACGAGGTTTCACTAGATAAAATAGCTGATCAATATTTGGAATACTTAAATATTGGAGAACAGCTAAACCTTGAAATTGCTAGTGAATTTTTGGTTATGGCTTCAACTCTTTTGTTAATTAAATCAAAAGGGCTTTTGCCAAAAGTTGCTCAAGACGAAGCTGAAATAACTGAAGAAGAGCTTATTAGAAGAATTATTGAATATAAAAAATATAAAGAAGTTTCTAAAAATTTAAAAGGAAGATTTGAAGAGTTTTCTAAAAGGATGTCAAAATTTCCAGAGAAAATTGAACTTCCAAAGCAAATTGTAGAAACTAAATTTTCGGTAGATGATATTGAAAAGGCTTATAGGAGTCTTTTACAAAGAAACAAAGATAAGCAAAATGAATTTAAAGATAATATTAAAAAAATTGCTGTTTATGATGAGTACAGTGTTACAGATAAAGTAAAAGAGATTTATAGAGAATTAATAAGAAAGCCAAACTTTATTTTTAATAATTTGTTTTCTATTGATGAAAAACCTAAAGCTGAAGTAGTTACAGCCTTTACAAGTGTTTTGGAACTAAGTAGAAGAAATAAAGTTTTGACAGAGCAACAAGAATTATTTGGAGATATTGTTATTTCAAAGAGAAAAAGAAATTTAGACGATAACAATGTTTCGTTGGTATAAAAATATTTTTGAGGGGAATATTTATTATGAAATATTTTAAAACCAAAAATGGTGTAACCATTTTGATATTAGTAATAACAATTATAGTTTTAATTATTTTAGTTGGAGTTAGTATTCCTTTTATATTAAAAGAAAATGGAGTTGTAGATAATTCTTCAAAGTCTGCTGAAAAAACTAATATAGAAGTTGCAAAAGAAAAAATTTCTACAGAAGTTTTGGGAAGCTTTGACGAGTTTGGAAAAATTGATATTTCTAAATTAAATTTTAATTTAAGAAACAATATAAATGAAGTTGAAATAAAAGATAATAATAAATATATAAAATTATCAAATACAGATCAAATTGTAGATTTGCCAGTAATGATAAAATATCAAAATCATGAATTACAAATAAAAAAAAGTGGAGAAGTAGTATCATTAAAAGATGGAAAAATTGAGTCAAGTGATTATTTAGTTGATAGAGTAGAGATAGGACAATATGTAGATATTAATTTAAGTTATGAAACTTTTAAAAAATTCAATAATGAAAATGAATTATCAGGTTGGAGAGTTTTGAATAAAACAGGTTCAGGAAGTACTGGCACTATACAATTAATATCAGCTGGATGTCCAATTGCCTATAAATACACAAATTTAGCTAGTTTGGCAATAGACAATTTTGCAGATTTAAATAAAACAATTATGATTTCAGAAAATGAGAAAACAGAAGGCTTTACATATAATGGATTTTCTAGTGATAATTTAAATTTAGTTTTTTTAAATGATTATATAAATTTAGAAAAAGGAATACATGCTTTTGGGTGTGGAAATTGTTCTTATCCGGAAGAAGAGATTATAACAGATAAATATGATCAAGTAAATGAATTTGAACTATTATATAGTAAAATCGTTGGAAATAATAAAGTGCAAAAAATGACAGAAATCGAAACTAAATTTTTTGATAATGAAAACCTAGAACGAGAATCATCTTGTTGGAAAAAATATTATGAAGATTTAATAGATATTGAAGAAGGGTATTATTTAGGTGGTGCTAATTATTGGAAAAACGCACTTTGGGCTTTAGAAGCTTATGGCGGAGTTAATGGAGTTACTAATGGAGAGAAAGGAATTAGATTAGTAATAAGCTTAAATTCAGGAATAAAAATAGATAATAGTAAAGATATGAGTGGATTAAATGCGGATACTTCAATAAAAATTTTAAATTGATTTTAACTCTTATATTGATATTCAATATTAATGTTTATATAATAATTCTGTTCAAACATATCGAAAGATATTTTGGCAACATGAATAGAGCACGAGATAGAATGGAGGAAACAATGAAGTTTAGGCATTTTATGATTACGATTCTTATCGTGGTTATGACGTTTTATTCAACAATGTCTGTGTCAGCGACTGGAGTTGAGATTGATAAGTCTGTCACTTCAGATGATGTAGAACTTATTGCTGTTCTGGCATCTCCGGTTGATGGTTTGCATGGCATGGGCGTTGGTGAGACTGGAGACTTTTATTATTCTGACTTGGTGACAATCAACATAATTGAGGCTTTTCGTGACTATAAGGTTACAATGGTTGGTCTTCGGATTTGGAATGTGACTGATAGTAGTCATACTGGAGAGGTTTTTTATTTTGAAAGTACCAGAAAACCTGTCCATAATAAAGTCGAATATACTGTTGATTCTTCAGGAACCATGGCATACTATGCATTGGGAAATCTAACAACTGAGTCGGCACCAACAGGTGGTGATACATTGGAGTTCAAAATCAGTTCTAAGAATTGGATTTGGCCAACTGATCAGTACTATGCTGTTGTTGGACTATGGGGTAAGAAAAAATAACTTTAAAAAGACAAAAGCAATGTATTTAAAAATTTAAGTTTTAGTAATTTTTGGTATCATGTGCTCTATTCGACCGAATCCATTTGGATTCGGCTTTTATATACTGAATTTGACAGTATATTAAAAAGATTATATAATTAAAGTATAGTTGAACAAAGGAGGAATCGTTATGAATAAAAGATTTTTAATGAGTTTAATAGTAATTTTATTAATTGCAATAAGTTTTGTTGGGGGATATTTTTTAGGAGAAAAGAAAAGTAATAAAACCGAAAAAACGCAAGAAGCAAAAGTAGAAGTAAAAACGCCTTATACATATATGATAGGTGATGTTGTATCAGACAAGGAAGATGATGGAATTGATTCAATAAAAACAATTTATACTTTTGATAATAACGGAATTTGCGTTGATGGTAGATTTATTTGGAAATTTGATAATAAAGAAATTGCAAATGAAAATTATGAAAATTGGAAAGAAGCTAAAATGGAAAATCTAACTATTATTGACGAATTGACTGTAATGTTTAATGAAGAAAATCTAATTGGATTAACCAAAGACGAAGTTAGATCTCAATTAATAGTAAGAGATGGTTGTACTTTTAATGAATATTAAAATTTTCATAAGTATAAAATAGGAAAATATAGGAAAAACTAGCCATAAGGAGAAAATCAATGTGGTTAGTTTTTTTATTAGCTTTGATTTTAATTGGAATAATTTTTTCTAGAGTTGAAGTTGATTTGCGCGAAATTTATATAACTGACAAAGATTATAATTTCAAAATAATTATATCTTTAAAATTGTTTGGAAAAATTAAAGTTTTGTTTTTGAAACTTGATAGATTTGGTTTAAAATTATTTGGAAAAAAGCTTAATATAAATACAAATAAAATTAAAAAGATAGACAAAGATACTTTTAAATTACTAAAAGATTTAAAACTTGATTTAGAAAAAGTAAATTTCAATTTGAAAATTGGATTAATTGATCTTACTTTAACGAATTTAGCAATTGTACTATTTTCAAGCCTTTTTCCAAATTTGGTTAGGAATAGGTTAAAATCAGAAAATTTGAGATATGAAGTTTTGCCAGAATATAATAAATTTTATATAAATTTTAAAGGAAATTTTTCAGTAACAGTGAAGCTTTTAAGGTTATTAAAAATAAATTTTAGAATATAAACAAAAAATTTACGCATAATAAAAATAAAATTGTGTAGTAAAGGAGAATTTTTAGTATGAGTGAACATCCTATTGAAGGGCTTATGAGAACCGCTATGAACAGCATTCAAGACATGGTTGATGTAAATACTATAATTGGTGAGCCTATTGAAACTTCTGGAGATGTTATGATAATTCCGATTTCTAAGGTTTGCTTTGGATTTGCGGCAGGTGGAAGCGAGTTTAATACAGAAACTTTAAACGAATATAAGAAAAAGGAAAAAGAAGAGGAGATGCAATACAGACTTCCATTTGGTGGCGGAAGTGGCGCACGGAGTTACGATTAATCCGGTTGCTTTTTTGGTGATTAACAAAGATCAAATTAAGCTTATGCCGATAAATCACGCGTCAACTCTTGATAAAATTGTTGATTATGTTCCAGATATTTTGAGCAAATTTTGCGATTGCAAAAAGGAAAAAGAATCTGAAAATGAAGAAGAGGACGATAAAAAAGAAGAGACTGTAAAAACAACGACGATTAAAACTGAAACTGTAAAAAGTGATAATGAAGATTATTTAGAAGACGAATAAAATCTTAAAATCCCGTAAGTTTAGTACTTACGGGATTTGTTTTTTATAAATTTTTTAAAAAAAGTTGACATTGTTCCGAAAATAGTATAAAATAAGAATATAAGATATTGTTCCGAATTAAGAATAATATACAAAGGAGAATAGATATGGGATATTTAACTGCAAAACAATTTTCTGAAATATGGGGAATAACTGAAAGAAGAATAATTAAATTGTGTAAAGAAAATAGAATAAATGGCGCTATTAAAAGCGGTATGGTTTGGGAAATACCAGAAGGAACTGTAAAACCATCTGATAGAAGAAGTAGTATTTACAAATATATTAATATACCTAAAAGAATAATGGTTGTAAACGCAAATCAAGAAATTAAAGAATATCTATCAGAGCTAATAAATAAAGAAGGCTATATATTAGAATATGGAGAAGTTGATGAATTAAGAAACAATTTAGATAATATTGCTAAATATTACGAAGGGCTTATTTATTTTTCAATAGATAACATGAGTAAAAGTGAAGAATTGTTTATTACGAACTTTTCAAAAAAATTACATTCAGAAACAAGTATAGTAATTGTTGATTATAAAAGATCAAAAAGAAATGAAATCGAGAAAAAATTAGCTGATAAATTGAAAAAAGAAGTTGGACTAAAAATAAATACATTAATTCTAGATATTCCGAAAGATAAAAATTGCCTAATTAATTATAAAGAAATAGCTGACGATATTCTTACTTTACTGTTAAGATTTAAAAATACGACTGGAACAGTAATTGCTACAGATGGCGGGAAAATAGAATTCGATAGTAATGGAAGAACTGAAAATTTAGAATTAGGTAAATTTTATAGAGCAATAAATAATTATTTTAAAAAATTAAATAAAGATTCTTATTTATGGTGCGCGTCTACTATGTTAGAGGACGAATGGACAGAGTTGCCACAAGAAATGGAATTTAGATTAATTAATTTGGAAGCTGCAAATCGAGGTGTAAACATCGAAAGAATATTTATATTTAGCAAAGATAAAATAAAGCAATTTAAAGAAAATAAAACTTTGAAAATATATATTCAAAGCAATATAAAAACATTATATGTAGATTATGATGAAGTAAAAGAAAAAAATCCTAAATTATTGAAAATCGTTGCAAATGGTTGGGACGGAATTGATAAAAGTACATTGATAGTGGACTTGCCTGAAGGAACAAAAGAAAGAGGGTATATTTCAAAAAATACAAAAGAAGTCGGGGAAGCTTATAATTGCTTTAAAGAATTGAAAAAATATTCAAAGAATTTAAAGACCAACTATTAAATGTCAACATTTTTTTGAAAAATATTAAAAAAAATTTTTGAGTTAATTTTTGGTACAACAAA
>CANPWV010000008.1 GCA_947585105.1 uncultured Clostridia bacterium | reverse complement strand
CCAAATATTCTTTTAAACACATAGTCGTTTGTGGGATTAAATGATATTTTTCCATTTTCTTCTTTTTTTACCATTAAATTCTCTCCTTTGCTATTTTTAATTTTTTATTTCTTATTTTAATATTTTATCTTTAGTTATAAAATTTTTTAAATAAAAAAATATCTTTTTTTAATCACACCCTTTCTTCAATAAATTTTATATTTGATATTTGTTTGGAAAAAATCTTAATTAGAATCAATTAAGATTTATTGAAAAAAACTGAAATTATAATACCACATTTTATTTCAAATTGCAATACTTTTTTAATAAAAAATAATTGTTTTTAAAACAACAAAAAAGAGCGATTCTCAAAAAATCGCTTTTTTTTAATTAGTATAAATTTTTGATTACAATTAATTTATTCTTAATAACCTGCCTTTTCGTTATCGTGCCACCAACTACCATATTTTGATAAAAGAGACCAGTCTAAAATATTTGGACATCCCGACAAATATAATTTTAAAATTGATTTATTTGCTCTTAAATCTGACAATATCTGTAAATTTCCATTTCCATCGAATTTACTATCTCTTAAGTCTAAATAATCCAAGCTTCCCATATTTCTAAGTTCCGTTAAATCTGTAACTCCACATCCATTCATTGTTAATTTTGATAAAGTTGTAAGTTTTTTTAATCCATTTAGACCAGATAAAGATGAATTATTCTTTAAAATTAATTCAGTAAAATTATCTATGACTGAAACACCCTCAACGAATATTCCTTCTAAATTTACTAGACTCACACAATCTATAATTTCCATCGTTGAAATATTAAATTTTTCACAAATTCCACTTAAAGAAGTTAATTCTTTTAATCCTGATAAATGAATTTCAGTAGTAACTTCACTATTTAACACTTTTGATTGTAATGAATTTATTACATTTGAAATACTATATTTGTCATTCGAATCACCTTTTTGGTAACTCAAATATTTTAGTAAAGACAAATTAGACAAGTCAGGAAAACAACCACAAGAACTTATAGTTAATTCTTTCACAGAACTAGGTAAAATTAAATCAACTAAATTAACACCTATCATCTTAACATTTTCTAATTGTGTCAACAGACTCAAATCCAAAGATAAATCTGAAAAGTTCTTCGCCCAATTTGCATAATTCATTTCCAAATTTGTTACATTAGTACAACTTGATAACTGACTCACTAATCTACTACTACCAAGATATAAACCTTTAAAGCCGTGCAGTTGATCAAGACTAATATCTTTACAGTTACTTATTGTATTCTGAATTGACGTTAAATTTATATTTTCATTATCAATACCTAACGTCCTAATCGTTACTTTTTCTAAATTAGATAAATTTGTAATATTAGTTCGTAAAAGATAAATTACATCTAATTTCGGCGTATTCACATTCCCACTTTTACTATTAAAAATAAAATCGATTGTATTAATTTTTACCCCGCAAACATCTAACGCCTCTAAATTTGGTAACTGAGACAAAACTGAATTAATTATATCATTTGATTCTTCTAAAGACAATTCCGCTCCCGATTCATCGACAAGCTTCATGTCTTGCATCCATAATGTTTTTAATGATTTATAATCTGCAATACTAGAAAAAATAGTTTTATCAATTTTTTCCTCACATATATTTAAAAATGTTTCGTCTGAATCCATCAACAATAAAGAATATTTATGGTTAACCATATAGCCTTCAGGCAATTTTTTCAAAAAATCTTTTGTTTCCAGTAAATCTTCCTCAGTTAAATTAGAACCATCACATCTAAAATATCTCAAATTATTTAAGTCGTTTATATAACTTATAAACTTATATTTAGCATTATTTATCATTACAATACTTGTAAGATTAACACAATATTTTAAAGAATATAAAGAATTATTTTCATCACTAACATCATCGCCATCATTTACTCCCAAATTTGGATTCATACCTGCATATAGTGTTTTTAAAAGTACACAATTTTTTAAAGGACTTAAAGTTTCTAAATTATTATTATCTAAATTTATAAAATTTAGTCCGGAAAAACCATCTAAAAAATCTATATTAGTTAATAAATTATTTTGTATATATAACTCTTTTATTGTTTTTTTAGTAACTTGATTTAAATTTGATAAATGACTTAAATCAGAAATATTAGATTTAGTTCTATCAAAATCACCCGGCAAACCATCTCTTGCCATAGTTCCTGTTATAGCTATTTTATTTAGTTTTCCAAACTCTGATTTTGATATTCCTAAATGATTATCTCCATTTGAGCCACATAATTTTTTTATCTCTAAATTTCCATCAACATTTGTATTATCATTTACAATAAAACATAAAAATTCTAAATTCTTATTTTCGGCTATACCATCATAATTCCCAACTGTAGTATTTTCAAATGTTAAATTTTTCAAAAGTGGTAATGATGACATTCCATCTATATTTTCAAGTTTTAGATTTTTTAAAGTAATTGAACTTAAATTTGTTAAATAATAAAATTCTGAAAATGATGTTATATCATCAGCAGGTGTAATTTCTAAACTTGTAACATTTTTTATTTCTTTTGTTGATAAATTCCCATCATCATCTAAATCGTATTTTTGAAGAAAACTATACATTTTCTTTTGTGATTCTGTTGCCTCTTCTTGACTATTAGAGAAAATTACTTTATTTGGATCTTCTGTTCCCAAATCATCTTTAGTAAGTCCTAAAATAGTTGATGATCCATTAGAACAATAATAAACTTTTAAATCTTCTGTTATTCCATAAACATCATTCATTCCAGAATAATCGATATATGTTCCACTTCCAGCATCTCCGTCTTTTTAAATTTTTTCTTACTTCTTCTGGAAGTCCTTTTTTGTTTATAAAATAACATTTATAACCATCAGAAGTTATAACATATCTTAAAGATCCATAACCAAACATAGATGGATTCCAAATATAATTTTTACTGATATCATATAACTCTAAAGCTTCTGCTTTATTTTCGGCGTTTAAAGGTAAATTTTCATAATTTCCAACATAAAATTCTTGAAAAAATTCTTCTAATTCCGCACAATTTTGTAAAATGTCTGCTTTCATTGCGTTAGAAATTATTCCATTATCCCCGAATTATTGCGTTTAGAGATACTCCAGCAAGAATCAGCAGTACAATGATAGTCATTTCATTCTTTTATGACAAAAAGACACTTCCAAAAATGAAAGTGTCTTTTTTAAATCTATTCAAAATTTTCTAATTCTGAGTTTAAATTAGATAATGTATAAACATAAATTCCTTCTTTTAATCTATTCATATCTTCGATTGGAAGGTATTCGGTAGAAATATCAGTTTTTTCATATAAATGTTTATTATATTCTTCGTCAAGTCTATAAACGACAATAAGACCGTCTTCATCTGTAATAATAAAGTGTTCATCACAAATTCCTTCAGCTATTTTGTATAAAACAATTTTACTCTCAGAAAACTCTCTTATGATCCAGTCTTTATATAATTTTGAAAGCTCGTCCCTCGTCAAATTTATCATTTCAGGTGGAAGTTCAACTTCAGCTTTTACGGTATGTTTGCAATCTTCATATTTCTTCTCTAAATATAATTTCGTTGTAGGTAAAACTTTTTCATCTAATGAAGCTGTTTGCATAACTATTGTATTTCTAGTTTGTCCCTGTTTATTGTTTATCGTAATAAGATTTTCCGAAACATTACTTTCTACCTGTCCGACACTATCACTATCATCTTTATATAATATAGGCAAAAACTTAGATAATAAGAATCCTAATATCATAGCCACCAAAAACATTATAATTCCGAATTTTTAAAAATTGTTTCATAAAAAATCTCCTCACAATAAAATAATATTCTTAATTTTATTATGAGGAAATTTTTTGAATTTTATACCTTAATTTTCTAATTTTTCATTTAGTTTTTTTATAGCTTTCGTTTCAATTCTAGAAACATAAGATCTACTAATGTTCATGATTTTTGCAATTTCTTTTTGAGTCCTTGGTTTATTTCCATCTAACCCAAATCTCATGATAATTATGTCTTGCTCTCTTTTGTCTAGAATGTCATACATTTTTGAATACAACTCTTTTACTTTAAATTTTAAATCAATAACATCTTCAATATTTCTTTCATCATTTTCTAGAACTTCTTGAAGAGTAACAACATTATCATCTTTATCTTTTCCAATTGGCTCGTTTAAATAAACCTCAGCTTTTTGCTTCTTACAAAGTCTCATAAACATTAAGATTTCATTTTCTATACACCTTGCAGTATAAGTAGCAAGTTTAATATTTTTGTCAGGATTAAAACTATTTATTCCTTTAATTAAGCCAATCGTTCCAATTGAAATCAAATCATCTTGATCTATTTTTGAATTTGAATATTTTTTGCAAACATGAGCAACTAGTCTTAAATTTCTTTCAATTAGAACTTTCTTTGCTTCTTCATCTCCATTTTTAAACCTTTGTATATATTCTGATTCTTGTTCTTTGCTTAAAGGTTCTGGAAAAAACAAGCTACCTCCTCCTTAAATAATCAATATTAATCTAATATATGAATGAGGAGGCTTGCTTGTTGCCTGTATATTTAAATTTATTTATCATTTAATGGGCAAAATTCTTTGTCGCAATCATTATCATCCATTTTTGGAAAATCATTATCGCAACATTCAACTTTTTCGCCTTTTAAGCATTTTTGTTTTTTAGGTTTTCCTATACAACAAATTTTAACGTGTTTTACTCTATTTACCCAAGCTTGTAATTCATAGTGTCTGTTTGGGCATAAAGGTCCAAATACAAATTCACCATCTTCGTCTGTAAAAGTATGAGAAACTGGTTTTCTTTCCTCTTTTCCCATCATTTTTTCAACTTCAATTAATTTAATAACTGCATCTTCAATTGGATCGCCATATTCATCTCTTAAGATTCCAAATACAACATTTCTGTTAGATCTTGGAACTTTAACTTCTATATCATATTGTTTTCCGTTTTCAATGAATCCGTCCATTTCGATTTGCATATTCTTGTTTAAATCTTCAAATTCCATAAAAAAATCACCTTTCTTTAAAATATTTAGTATATTCAATAACTCGTTATAATATATACTATGAAATATTCTAAAGAAGGTGACATAAATTTTATTTACCGCCATGCATTGCGCTTTGAATGTATTCTACTTCTTGTTCTTTATCAAGTCTAGCAAATAATATTTCTGGATTTTCAGTTACTTTTGTTCCTATCGGAATTTTATTTTCCTCATATAATTCGTCCCATGAAACATCTTTATTTAAGCCTAACTCCTCTAAGATTTTTTCAGATGTTCTAGTTATATAAGGCTTAATCATTATAGAAATTTTTCTTAAAGATTCAGCTAAATTATACATTACTGATTTTAATTTTTCTGTTTCGCCTGATTTTGACAAAGTCCATGGAGCTGTTTCATCAATGTATTTATTAGTTCTAGCAATAAAAGTCCATACGCTAGAAATTGCATCACTTACATGATATTCGTCCATATAATTTTCAACTTCTTTTACTTTTTCATTAAAGCAAGAATTTAAACTCTCATCAAATTCAGTTTTTTCATGAATATCAGTTGGAATAACTCCATCAAAATATTTATTAATCATTGAAATTGTTCTACTTACTAAATTTCCTAGGTCATTAGCCAAATCTGAATTAAATCTTGTTACAAAATCTTCTGGCAAGAACAAAGAATCTTTTTCAAAACTTATTAATCTTAATAAATAATATTTTGTAGAATCTAATCCATATCTTGAAATCAAATCTTCAGGATAAATTACATTTCCAACAGATTTAGACATCTTTCCATCTTTCATAACTATCCAGCTATGAGCATAAAGTTTTTTAGGAAGTTCTAATCCTAGAGCGTGTAAGAATATAGGCCAATAAATTCCGTGAAATCTTATAATTTCTTTTCCAACAACATGAAGGTCTGCTGGCCAATATTTATTAAACTTTGTTTCATCATCTGACATATAGCCTAGAGCTGTAATATAATTAGCCAAAGCGTCTAACCATACATATAAAACATGTTTTGGATCATTTGGCATTGGAATTCCCCAATCAAAAGTACATCTACTTATACACAAATCTTCTAATCCGAGGCTCTATGAAATTTTTGAAAATCTCATTTTTTCTAGATACTGGAACAATAAATTCTGGATTTTCTTTATAAAAATCTTTAATCCAGCCCTCATATTTTTTCATATTAAAGAAGTAAGCGTCTTCTTCCATTTTCTTAACTTCTCTTCCGCAATCTGGACATTTACCATCTACTAATTGGAACTCTGTAAAATAGTTTTCGCAAGGCATACAATACCAGCCTGTATATTTACCTTTATAAATATCTCCATTTTCTAAAAATTTTTGAACTATTTTTTGAACAGAATTTATATGGCGAGTTTCGGTAGTTCTAATAAAATCATTATAATCTATGTCCATTAATTTCCAAAGCTCTATCGCTTTTTCAGCCATTTCATCAACATGAGCTTTTGGAGTTAAACCTCTTTTTTCAGCAACAGTTTGAATTTTTTGACCATGCTCATCAAGGCCTGTCAACATATATGTATCATAGCCTCTTAGAGTTTTATATCTTTTTATACAATCTGTTAAAACTTCACAATAAGCTGTACCAATGTGAAATTTTCCACTAGGATAATAAATTGGAGTTGTAATATAAAATTTTTTATTTTCCATACTTCTTCCTCTCTACTCTCAAAAATTTATTAGAAAAGTAAACAATTTTCTCGTTCAAATTATGAATTAGATTATCATATTTTTCACTTTATGTCAAGCCCATCTATTCAGTAACGCTATCTAAAAGTGAAAAAATATATGTGTTTGACCAAGCGACCGCTGTGGGGACCGCCGAGTATATAACCTATTAGTTTTAAGGATTTTAGACTTCAAATCATTAAAGCTTATAGGTTATACGAAGGTGGGAGGAGCTGGGAAAACATATATATTTTTTCACTTAATAGGTAGGCTTGCGCGTTCCTGAAAAATCAAAAAATTTTATAAGTAAAAAATAAGTGAGAAAAATAGGAACTTTAGAAAGTTCCTATTTTTCTAGCAAATTGTTTGCTTTTTCTAATAAATTTTCTTTTACCTTCATCAATATGTTCAGAACATAAAAACATTGCACCTGCTGTAATCAAACTTCCTAACATAAGTCCATTTAAAAATTTCATTTTATATACACCTCCAAAATTGATTTTAAAGGTATTTTAAATAATTTTGGAAATTTTATTCTGTCATTTTAAGGAAGTTCTAAATTTCTGTAATATCAATAACGTCTAAATCTTTTTCTGTCTTGTCGTCTTCAATTGCTTCATATAAAGCGTTTGCAGTGTCTAGTGATGTAAAACAAGGTATTTTACATTCTGTAGCCATTCTTCTTATTTTAAATCCATCTCTGTTTGATTGTTTTCCTTTTGTAGGAGTATTTATGATAAAGTTTATTTTTCCATTTTCGATTAAATCAATTATACTGTTTTGACCTTCCCATAATTTTTCAACTTTTGTAACATGAATTCCATTGTCTTCTAAAAACTTCGCAGTTCCGCTTGTTGCGTAAATTCCGAATCCTTTTAAATAGAATTTTTGAGCAATTGGAAGCATCTCTAATTTATCTTTATCTCTTACAGTAATCAAAACGCTTCCTTCTTTTGATACATTAGTTCCGGCTTGCGATAAAAGCTTTTAAAAGCGCATCTGAGAAACGTCTGGCAACACCTAAAACTTCGCCAGTTGACTTCATTTCAGGACCTAATGATGTGTCAGCGTTTTTGATTTTTTCAAATGAGAAAATTGGCATCTTAACACATACATAATTGCTTTTCCTGTAAAGCCCTGTTCCATAGCCTAAATCTTTTAGTTTCTTTCCAAGTATAACTTGTGTAGCAAGATCAATCATAGGAAGATTTGTAACTTTGCTAATATATGGAACAGTTCTACTAGAACGAGGATTTACTTCAATTATATAAACAGCTCCTTGGCAAATTATAAATTGTATGTTCAAAATTCCTATTATATTTAATTCTCTAGCAATTTTCTTCGTATAATCAATAATAGTTTCTATATGATTTCTTTCGATATGTAAAGATGGATAAACAGAAATTGAATCTCCTGAGTGAACTCCAGCTCTCTCTAAGTGTTCCATAATTCCAGGAATAAGAATATCTTCTCCATCACAAATTGCGTCAACTTCTAATTCTTTTCCCATCATATATTTATCAACAAGAATTGGGTGCTCTTGAGCAACTTTATTTATCTCGTTTACATATTCTTCAATTTCTATATCATCATAAGCAATAGCCATTCCTTGACCGCCCAAAACATAAGATGGTCTAACTAAAACTGGGTAACCAAGTCTTGATGCAACTTCTTTTGCTTCAGCTACTGTATAAATTGTTCCACCTTGTGGTCTTAATATTCCACATTTTGATAAAGCTTTATCGAATTCTTCTCTATCTTCAGCTCTGTCCATATTTTTAGGAGATGTTCCTAAAATTTTAACTCCCATTTTGTCTAAATATTCTGTTAGCTTAATTGCCGTTTGACCGCCAAATTGAACTATTGCACCATCAGGCTTTTCAGTCTCTACAATATTTTCTACATCTTCAGGTGTAAGTGGCTCAAAATAAAGCTTGTCTGAAATGTCGAAGTCTGTACTGACAGTTTCAGGATTATTATTTACAATAATAGTTTCATAGCCTTTTTTCTTTAAAGCCCAAACTCCATGAACACTACAATAGTCAAACTCAATTCCTTGTCCTATTCTTATTGGTCCAGAACCTAGAACCATTATTTTTGGCTTGTCTGTTCTAACAGATTCGTTTTCCTCGTCATAAGAAGAATAGTAATATGGAGTTTTTGCTTCAAATTCAGCGCTACAAGTATCAACAAGTTTGAAGTTTGCTTTTATTCCTAATTCATTTCTTAATTCTTTAATTTTACTTTCTGGTTTATGTGTTAAATTTCCGATTACTTTATCTGTAAATCCATATTTCTTAGCTTTAAGTAAAAGATCTCCATCTAGTGGTCTTTCTATTAATTCTTCCTCAATATTTACTAAATTATTTACAATTCCAATGAAAAATTTATCAATTGTAGTTATTTTTGAAATTTCTTCAATTGATACTCCCCTTCTTAGAGCTTCAGCTACAACAAAGATTCTTTCATTATCTTTTCTATTTAATCTTTGAACAATTTCTTCGTCTGAAAAATCTTTCAAATAAGGCAATATAAGTGAATCTACATTTTCCTCTAAACTTCTAATAGCTTTCATTAGAGCCATTTCCATATTTGGTCCAATCGCCATAACCTCGCCAGTAGCCTTCATTTGAGTTCCAAGAGTCTTATCAGCTGTTAAGAACTTTTTAAATGGCCACTTTGGAATTTTTACCACAACATAATCCAAAACTGGCTCAAAACAGCTATATGTCTTTCCTGTTACTTCGTTTAAAATTTCGTCTAATTTATAGCCAATTGCGATTTTTGTAGCAACTTTAGCAATAGGGTATCCTGTAGCCTTTGAAGCCAAAGCTGATGAACGGCTTACTCTAGGGTTTACTTCAATTACGGCGTATTCAAAACTATTTGGATTTAAAGCAAACTGAACATTGCAACCACCCTCAATTCCAAGAGCTGAAATAATTTTTAAGCTTGATGTTCTTAACATTTGATATTCTTTATTAGATAAAGTTTGAGATGGTGCTACAACAATACTGTCTCCAGTATGGATTCCTACAGGGTCAACGTTTTCCATATTACAAACAGTAATACAATTTCCACTAGAATCTCTAATTACTTCATATTCGATTTCTTTCCAACCTGAAATACATTTTTCAACTAATATCTCATTTACTCTTGACATTCTAATTCCTGAACTTGCTATTTCTTCAAGTTCTTCCATAGTATAAGCGATTCCGCCACCTGTTCCACCTAAAGTATAAGCAGGTCTTATAATTACAGGTAAGCCAATTTCTTTTGTAAATTGAACCGCGTCCTCTACATTATGAACGACTTTACTAGAAATGCAAGGCTCTCCGATTTTCTCCATCATATCTTTGAAACATTGGCGATCTTCAGCGTTTCTTATTCCATCTACACTTGTTCCAAGAAGTCTAACATTATATCTATCTAAAAAGCCACTTTCAGCAAGTTCCATCGCTAAGTTAAGTCCTGTTTGACCACCTAAATTTGGAAGTATACTATCTGGTCTTTCGGCTTCAATAACTTTTTTTACTGTTTCAACTGTCAAAGGCTCAATATAAATTTTATCTGCCATATTTTTATCTGTCATTATTGTTGCTGGATTTGAATTTATTAGTACAACTTCTAGTCCTTCTTTTTTAAGTTCTCGACAAGCTTGTGTTCCAGCGTAATCAAATTCAGCCGCTTGCCCTATTATTATCGGACCGCTACCTATTACTAAAACTTTTCTTATTTTATTATCTCTCACTTCGTTCTCCTTCTGTTCAAACGATAAGCTTCGTCTAGCGTTGTTGCTGCTCAAGCAATTTCAAATCGACGTACCCTCGTACGCCTCATTGAATATTGCTTTCGCGCGCCTAGCTATACTCGCTTCTCCTTTGAACTTTATAATAATTTGCTTCAATTTCCATTTCATGTTATAATTATATTGTATATTTTACACAAAATGGAGGAATCTGTATGTTTGATTTATTCAGCTTTCTTGAGCGGAATCTCTTTTTCCAACTAATTGTTTGTTTTATTGGTTGGTATGTTGTCATTGGAAACTTTAAAAGCTACAAAGATTCTTCAAGCATCTTATACAAAATTGGCAATAATAAAATTGTAAAAATTATAGTTTCTGTTGTATTAGATGTTTTATTGGTTGCTTTTCTTCAAACTTATTGTTTCAAATGACACTAACTGTCTGGTGGTAAACCCACCAGATTTTTTTAAATCTTTCCTAGAAATTCATCAAATAAATACCCTGTCTCTTCAGGTCCAGGGCAAGCCTCAGGATGAAATTGAACAGTTGAAATATTTTTGTTTTTATAACGAATTCCTTCAACAGTTCCATCATTTAAATTTATATGTGATACTTCAGCAATTTCTGGATCAATTGAGTCTTCTAAAACATAATAACCATGATTTTGAGAAGTTATATATACTTTTCCAGTTTCTAAATCTTTTACAGGATGATTTGCGCCTCTATGACCATATTTAAGCTTTCCTGTTTTAAATCCATTAGCAATAGCCATTAATTGATGTCCTAAACAAATTCCTAAAATTGGTATGTTTGTTTTAATTAATCTTTTTAGATTTTCTATTTCTATAGTGCAATCTTCAGGATCTCCGAGGTCCATTTGATAATAGTATTCCATTTGGACGATTTGCTAAGATTATTGAAATGTCTGTTGTTGCTGGATAAACCGCAACAGAAACACCTCTTTTTAAAAGAGAATTTACAATATTATCTTTAGCTCCATAATCTATTAAAGCGATTTGTTTAGCTCTTCCTAGACCATAACTTACAACTTGCTTTCTAGTAACAATTTCTACTGAATTTATAATTCTATATTTTTTTATTTCTTCTAAAATCTCATCAAGATTTGAAATATCTGAGACAAGCTTTCCTTTCATTGTTCCACTGTCTCTTAAAATTCTAGTTAGCCTTCTAGTATTTACATTTTTTAGACCAGGAACTTTGTTAGATTTTAGAAAACTATCTAAATCTGTGTCTGTTCTAAAATTACTTTCATTATTAGCAAGCTCATGAATAAACACCGCACTAGCCCAAACTCTCGTTGATTCCTCGTCTTCATGAATAATTCCATAGTTTCCAATTAGTGGATATGTCATAACAATCCCTTGTCCAAAATATGAAGGATCTGTGAAAGTCTCGATATAACCGGCCATTCCAGTATTAAATACTACTTCGCAAGTTGTATCTAGATTTGCTCCAAATCTTTCTCCTTCAAATATTTCTCCATTTTCTAAAACTAAATAGCCTTTCATATAACCTCCTTTATAACTTATTTTGGCTAAACAAAAAGCACTGTTACCAGCGCTTTTAAATTTTATTTTTTGATTTCCAAAATCTTTAATTTAACAATACCAGCTGGAGCATCAATTTGAGCAATATCTCCAACTTTCTTTCCTAATAAACCAGCAGCAATTGGTGATTCGTTAGAAATTTTATTTAATGACAAATCAACCTCTGTTGTTCCAACAATGGTATATTCGTCTTCTTCATTAAATTCCATATCTAAAACTTTAACAATATTTCCAACTTGAACAGTTTCTGTATCTACTTCTGAATCATCAATAATTTTAGCATATCTTAATTTTTGTTCTAACTCAGCTATTTTATTTTCATTAGCAGCTTGAGCGTTTTTAGCTTCATCATATTCAGAATTTTCAGATAAGTCACCAAAACCTAAAGCAACTTTAATTCTTTCTGAAATCTCATATCTTTTAACTGTTTTTAAATCTTCTAACTCTTTTTCTAAGTTATTATACCCTTCTTGTGTTAATAGAATTTCTTTATCTGGCATTTTAATAAACACTCCCTTCTCAATCTTAAAAAAAGTTATTCAAATTACCTTCCTAATCATAAAATTTTTTAATCGATTTGTCAATACTTTTAATCAAATTTTTACAATTAAATTTTATAATTATTAAATATTAGTTTAATACTCTGTTTGACCATTTAAAAGCTCATCATTTTTAATCCAATCATCAACTAAAATTTCTTTATAAGTATTTTTATCAATTCTAATATAAACCTTTTCAATTCCAGCATTTATAATCATTTTTCTACAAAGTAAACAAGGTGAAGCATCTTTTTCATATTCATGGCTTTCAGTTCTATAGCCAACTAAATATAAATGACCACCAATCATTTCATCACGAGAAGCGCTAATCATAGCGTTTTGTTCACTATGAACAGATCTACAATAATCATAACCTGAATGATGTGATTCTGGAAGATATTTTTTCTTTGTGCAATAACCTAAATCACAACAATTTACTCTTCCACGAGGAGCTCCAGCATAGCCTGTAGAAATTATTTGGTCTTTATTTACAATTACACTTCCATATTTTTTTCTAAGGCAAGTAGCTCTTCCAGCTACAGCTTCAGCGATATCTAAATAATAATTAATTTTATCTCTTCTTTCTTCCATAAGAATTCTCCTTAAATTTCAACTCTTATTCCTTCTTTTACTAATTTTTTGAAAAGCTCTCCATCTTCTTTTGTTCCAACAATTTCACCATAATGTGTTGGAATTGCAATTTTAGGTTCAATTGTATTTACAAGTGAGGCTGATTCTTTTGCGTTCATTGTAAATCTTCCGCCAATTGGAACTAAAGCAACATCACATTTTACATTTTTTGTTTCAGGGGTTATATCTGTGTCACCAGCAACATAATAATGAACTCCTCCTATTTCTATTAAATAGCCTACCCATCCATTTTCTTTTGGATGATAAGGTTTTCCAATATTATAAGCTGGAACTGTTTCAAATCTTATTCCTAAAACATCATAATGATTTTCTGGCTCAACAATTCTAATTCTTTCTTCTGAAAAGCCAAGTCTCAAAACTTTTACATAACTGTCTTCTGTTCCAACAAATATAGTTTTTTCGTTCATTACTTTCAAAATATCATCTTCTGAAAAATGATCGTAATGAGTATGTGTACAAAAGATGATATCAGCATCGTGACTACTATCTTGTATTTTATATGGATCAAAATAAATTACAAGATTCTTATCAAAACGTATACTACTATGACATAAAACTTTAACTTCTGGCAACATATTATCCCCCTTATATTTTATCTTTTTCTTTTACGATAAGTCCAAATTATAATTCCTGAAAGTATAAGAATAACTGGTACTCCAAAAATAATTAATTTTGTAATTCTATCTTGTGTTTCTGTTTTTTGGAAAATTGTATTATTTGTAACTTTCTTAACAGTTATCAAATCTTCTTCTCCAGCAAGTTCAGCAAAAGTATTTGTAATTAAATCAAAATTTCCTAAACCTCCAAAGTTATATAACATTTGATCTGTAATGAAACTATCATTTCCATAAATTACAAGTTTTGATTCTACTTCATTTTCACCATTTGTCAATGTTCTTGTAAGCTCTGTAGCAACAGTAAAGGTATTTGGCTCTAATCCATCAAAAGAGCTTTCTGTTATACCATTTGAATAATCAGTAATATTATAACATTTACTTGAAGTTGAAAGTATTTCAGATTCTGTAACATTTACATTTTCATCAGAAACTTCTGATACTGTAATACTTTGTGATATAGGCATAACTACCATTTTTTGACTATTTCCATCTTGGAATTTTGATGTTATAGGATTATATAAAGAATAGCCAGGAATCAAATAACTAGGCTCAACTCCATAACTTCCTAAAGATAAACGATGATTACTATCTTGCTCATATAAAATACCTTTATTTAATTTTGCTCCATATAAATCTAAGACACTTTGTAAATTTGTAAATTCAGTACCATCATTTGGAACTAATGAACATACAAGTAAGTCTCCACCATTATTTACGTAATTTTTAATTAATTCTGACTGAGGCTCTGTTATATCATTTTCAAGTCCTAATAAAGCTAATATATCACAATCAGAAGGTATTTCAGTTATAGTTAATAAATTCAAATCTTCAAGTTCATATACTTGATTTTCTAGCTCTGAAGACAAATATGATAAAGTATCTTTACTATAACCACCTGTTCCAATAGCAAAATAAACTTTTATAGGATCATCTATTGAAACCTTTAAAATAGCATTTGTAATAGCTTCTTCAGCAATATTTACTTCTTCTCCTGTAACTTGATCTGTTTCAAAAAATTCATATTCAGGATAAATTATTTTATCTTTTTCTCCACAAGTAACAATTATTGTAGAATATTGACCTAAATTATATTTTGAAACAATATCATAATTATTTGTTTCATCTATAATTTGATAATTTATTTTTTTATTGAAATTCTTATATTGATCTAAAAACTCAACATATTCACTACTTTCGTCAAATCCATATACATATATCAAAACATCTTTATCTAAGTTTTTAAGTTGATCTTTTGTTACATTTGTTATTGAATATAATTTGTTTTTAGTAAGATCTATTTGAACACCTTTTTTAGATTCTGCCCAAATATTTATTCCCCAAATAACAGCAACTAACAATAAAATCAAAATTAAAGTATGAAATCTACTAGCTATTAATCTTTTTCTAAATTTTAAAGAAATTTTTTCACCAAAGCTTGCTTTTTTATAGCTTTCAGTTTCTTCAAGTTCAGGTTCAATTTGCTCTAGAGCTGTTTCTTTTACAATTTGATCATTATTATTTATTTCTTCATTTTGTAAATCTTTGTTTTTATTCTTTTTATTTTTACTCATCTTCGCCATACCTCCTTATTTAACGCTCTTTCTTCTTTGTAATACTATAACAGTAAGAAGTATGAATAATACAGAAAATGAAATAAATCTAACAACTTCATTTAAAGCAATAACACCTCTTGGGAAATGATCAAACATATCTATTAATGAAAAATCACTGAAGAATTGAGAAACTCCTGGTAAAAACCACATTAAAATAAATACTCCTATTGTTATTACAGAAGCTACGATTTGATTTTCTGTTATACTTGAAGCAAACATACCAAATGAAATATAAGCCATACATAATAAGAAAAATCCAAGCATTGTACAAAGTGTAATTCTAATATCTGGCTCACCAAAATATCTTAAAATTCCAAAATGGATGAATGTTCCAAAAATTGTAATTAAAACTATAATCATAGCTGCTATAAATTTTCCCATAACAACTGAGAACAAACTTCTTGGAGATGTAAGTAATAATTGTTCTGTTCCATTTTTTCTTTCCTCAGAAAACATTCTCATTGTAAGAATTGGTATCAAAAATGTCATAAGTGTAGAAGCATCATAAAAAACATATTCAAGATGCGCATATCCAGCATTAAAATAATTATAAAATAATACACTAAACATTAAAAGGAACGCACCAATAAAGATATATCCTATTGGAGATAATAAATAACTTTTTAATTCTTTCTTAATAACCGCAAACATTATTCTTCTCCTCCTTCATTATCATCTTTATTATTTTTCTCTAACTTCTCAAGCTTTTTAGCTTCTTTTTCTTCTTCCTTTTTCTCTTTCAAAAATTCTTTTCTTTCCTGTTTTTCTTGTTTTTGTTGACGCAATTCATCAAGTTCTCTTTCATATTGAATTTTGTTTATTTCTTCATTTGTATAATCTTGTCTATTTTCAATTAATTTAATAAACGCATCTTCAAGGTTAGCTTCTTCTTTACTAATTCCAAGATTTAATATATTATTTTCGGCGCATTTAATAGCAAAATTCTTTCTAAACTCTTTATCATCCACTAAATTTTCTTTTAATTCAATTTGATATACATAAGTTTTATCTTCGTTTTCTTTAATTTTCTTTAATTCTTTTATTTGATCATAATCTTTAAATACTTCTTCAAAACTATTTTCAGTGTCTTCAATTGTAACAATATATACTTGTTTTGTTTCAACGCTTTTTTCCAAATTTTCTGGAGTATCAACAGCAATAATTTCTCCTTTATCTATTATTATAACCTTTTCGCAAATTTGACTAACTTCTGTTAAAATATGTGAGCTTAGTATTACTGTATGTTTATCTTTAAAAGATTTAATTAATTCTCTTATTTCTTTTACTTGTTTTGGATCTAAACCAACTGTTGGTTCATCTAAAATTAAAATTTCAGGGTCACCAACTAAAGCTCCAGCTAGACTTACTCTTTGTTTAAAACCTCTTGATAAATTACGAGTTAATCTATTTCTTACTTTATCAAGACCTGTCTGCATAATAGCTTTTTCTACAGCCTCTTTCTTATTTTTATGTGGAATACATTTTAAATCAGCCATATATGAAACAAATTCTTTTACTGTTAAATCAGTATAAAGTGGTGTTCCTTCTGGCATATATCCAATCATCTTTTTTACTTTTTTTGGCTTAGAATCTACATCTACACCATTTACAATAATTTGTCCACGGCTTGGCTCAATAAATCCTGTAATCATGTTCATTGTAGTAGTCTTTCCAGCACCATTTCTTCCTAAAAAGCCAACTATTTCGCCATCTTGGACATTAAAATTAACGTTTCTAACAGCGTAAAAATCACCGTACTTTTTGCTAACATTTTTAACTTCTATCAAAGTCTTTCCCTCCTGTATTTTATAATTTTGTTAAAATTTCAAAACTAATATATATAATTTAACTTAAATAAAACTTAAATTTTAAAAATTCCAGCTTTGATTTTTATTCCTTGATCTGAAAACATTTTTTCATGTTCAGTTTCAATATTATTTTTAAAAAAATCTTTTTCTGAATGCAAGTCATAAGTTATTTTAATTTTTTCAAATCCAACTTCTTCAAAATATTCTAAGCTTTCTTCAAAAAGTTCATCGTCATCTGTTTTAAAATAAATTTCCCCTCCGCCTATCCAAAAAAGTCTTGTAATTTTCTAGTTGTCTTGTATGTGTTAGTCTTCTTTTCTTATGTTTCTTTCTAGGCCAAGGGTTACAGAAATTTATATAAATTCTATTTACTTTGTCTTCTTTTCCAAAGACATCTAAAATTCTTTCGGCGTTAGCTCTAATTAAAAGCAAATTTGAAATTTCTTCTCCATTATAGCTTTTTTCAATATTTCTTTTAGTAAGTCCTAACATTGCTTCAATCATGTCAATTGCAATGAAATTTATCTCTTTATTTTCCTTTGCAAGTTTAGAAATAAATAAGCCTTTTCCACAACCGATTTCAATGTATAATGGATTATCTTTATTTTTAAATCTATTTCTCCAAGTATTTTTGTAGCCAATCTCAGGATTGTCAATATAATACTTAAATTCATTAAGCTCTTTTTCAGCCCATTTTTTTCTTCGTATTCTCAAAATTCCAACATCCTTTCTAGTGGGCAGAATATGTATCACGAGAAATTTTTTCACGTGAAATTACATTTCCATTTTGTCTAACAACTCTATATGAATCTACAACATAACCTGTAGAGCCTCCAGAAGTTTTCTTTTTCATTGTTTTGATTATATTTGTTTCAATTGAAATATCATATTCATTATCTGTTTTAAGTCCGTAAATTGAAACTGTGCAATAGCCATTTTCAACGCTTGCAACAATTTTTATTGGATAATCTCTTGTATTTTTAAACTTAAAATCTTGGCTTCCATAAACAACTGTAGCGTCATATCCTGGGTCTGAATAAGTAGGTAAAAATGAATGATTTCGTCTTTCTGTTATTGTCATATTTGCTTTTATTGCGCTATTATATATAGTTGTTACAACTTGGCAAATTCCACCACCTGTATCATTTACAACTGTTCCATCTGAATAAATCGCAGCATCTTTATAACCACGTGATTTTGTTCTAGGACCTACGACAGAATTGAAAGAAAATGTTCCACCAGGTACTATTACTGTTCCATTAATTTTAGAAGCAGCTATTCTCAAATTAGTAGTTCTATCAGGATTATTAACATAAGCTGTTCTATAAGTAGCTAATAAATCAGGAAAAGCATCCATTCCAAAATCAGAAACTTTTACCTCTGGTTTTGTATATATTAAATCAAATCTATATTCTTCATTTGTTCCAACATTTTTAATAGTTGATAAAACTTCATCAACAGAAAAATCTACACCTGTTTCCTCAACAACAAAAGTATAAGGATTTGTTGTGTAACTAGCGTTAATCATTGGCTTATATATTTCATCACGAATTTTGGCTACATCAAGACTATTAGGATATGTAACATAAGTTGGAATTACAAAAACTTGTGACTTATATGTAGCATCTTGAAATGATGAAAGCAAAATCTCTTTTAAAGCTTCTTTTTCAATTCCAACACCATTTGAGCCAGTAGTAATTACAAGTTCATCATCTTCAATATAATATCCGAGGCTCTTCAACTTGCTCTGGAAGTGAAATTTCCAAAAAATCAATATAATCATCTAAAGCTTTTTCATTATAAATAAGAACTGGATCAATATTTACTGTATTCATCAAAAGTGATACATAAGTTTTTACATTATTTATCACACTTTTACTTCTAGCAATTTTATAAGCATCTTCAACAGCGGAATCAACATCAAACCTAGCCTCAAATTGCTCCATTTCCGCGTCATATTGATAATTTTTAAATGAAAATGAAACATGATCTGAAGCGTTTTCTTCTAAATATTTTGTTACTGATTTTTTAGCTTGTTCTTTAGTCATTCCGTGAAACATTTACACCTTTGATAAAAATTCCACTTGCGATTTTTCCACTATTTTCAAATGAAATATAAAAAGTTACAAAACTAGCAACTATAATTGCTAATAAAATTGCTAATAAAATTATAAAAATTAGTAAAACACTATTTTTTATTTTTTTCATTAATTTTATACTCCAAATTAATTTAATTTATTGTCTACAACAGTATGATCTCCATCATTTGAATTATCTTTAGTAAGTATGAAAGCTGAAGCAATTGGTCTTGAACGATGGCCTTCCTCTAAAGAAGAAGGATTATTTACCAAAACATTTCCAACAGTCATACATGTAGATGTTCCTCCATCTAGGTTTGCGGCGTTTATAGCACCATATCTTTCCATGATTTCTAATTCTTCTTTCATAGTAGCACCTCTACCTAGCATTCTATCTCCATCTATAATTAAGAATAAAACTTTTCCGTCAGCTCTTTGACCTATAGCAGTTCTTGGGCCTCTTCCTTTACCACCATCACCATTTATAGTAGCTGATTTTCCATTCAATATTAAAAATGGACCAAATGTAACTCCATCTCTTATTCCTTCTGATTTCATTTCAGAATCTAAAACTAATATGTTATCTTCGTTAAATCCTATTAATCCGCCTTGATCTCTATATTCTTTTCCATTTATAACATTTCCGAGACGAAATTGTGACTCCTATTGGAGCTCCGCCAGAACCTGAATAATTATCGTCTTCAAATCCACCAGCGTTTATAGCAACTAAACTCTTGTTTTTCTTAGATATTTCTGAAATATATTCACCTGAAGATCCGATTTTTGAAGATACAGCTGTCTTAACTCTAGAAGGATCGTAAATTACAACTAAATAGCCTGTATATCTACTTTCTTGGAGTCTAATTATCTTGTAGTCGTTATTTTTATCGCTTCTTTTTAAAACTTGCTCTTCATATTTATTTTCAAAAGGACCTTTATTATCATCTACAGAAAAATGTATTTTAGATGTATCAGTCGTTCCCAAAACTTCAATTATATTGTTTCTATACATACAATCTTCAATTGTGACTTCATCATAAAACCATGTAGCAAGATATTTATGAGACATAGTCATCATAGCTGTTGTTATATACCAATCTCTAAAGCCACTATAAGGTCCATATAATAAAAATAGTCCTGAATAGCAACAGATTGTCCCTAACAACAATATAAATATTAAAAATTTTTTAAATATATTTCTTTTTGTTTTTAACTGTTTTTTAGTCTTTTTTACTTCTTTATCTAGTCTAGTTCTTTTTCCTATACTTCTTCCCAATTTTTTCCTCCGTAAGTACGATTATTTCTTCGTGTTTTGTTTCAAATAACTCTCCATAAAACCGATTTAAATCCCCATCCATAACAGCTTGTACATTACCAGTTTCATAATTTGTTCTATGATCTTTTACTAATGTATATGGGCAAAATACATAAGAACGAATTTGGCTTCCGCCAAGCTATATCTTTTTGAACACCTTTTAAGTCTTCAATTTTTTCTTTGTTTTCTTTTTCTTTTAAATCTAATAATCTTGATTTCAACATCCTCATAGCTGTTTCTTTATTCATTGTCTGAGAACGCTCTGATTGGCAAGAAACAACTACACCTGTCGAAATATGTGTAATTCTAACAGCAGAATCAGTTTTGTTAATATGTTGTCCGTCCAGCTCCGAGAAGCTCTATATGTATCAATTCTTAAGTCATCTGGATTTATATTAATTTCTACATCATCTGTAATCTCAGGTAAAACTTCAACAGAAGCAAAAGAAGTATGTCTTCTTCCACCACTATCAAATGGAGAAATTCTAACTAGTCTATGAACTCCCATTTCACCTTTTAGATAGCCATAAGCGTTCTCTCCTGAAACTTCAAAAGTAACACTTTTTATTCCAGCTTCATCACCTTCTAAATAATCTAGTTCTTTTATAGTAAAACCATTAGAACTAGCCCATTTCATATACATTCTATATAACATTTGAACCCAATCTTGTGATTCTGTTCCTCCAGCTCCTGGATGCAATGTTAAAATAGCGTTATTTGAATCATATTTACCTGATAACAATGTTTCAAGTTCTAAAGTTTCAATTTTTTTACTTAAGCTTTCTGTTTGATTTATTAAATCTTTTCCTAAATCTTCATCATACTCGCTTTGTAATAAATTATTCATATCTAGTAAATTGTCTAAATTATTTTTTATATTAAGAAAACTTTCAATTTTTTTCTCTATTTTTTTTATTTTACTAAAAACTTCACTAGATTTTTCGGTATTTTCCCAAAACCCATCTTCTGATGAAATAGATTTCAAATTTTCTAATTCTGTTTTTAAATCAGAAATATTTAAAGCTTCTTCTAACCCATTTAATTTTTCAAGTAATTCCTTTAATTTGCGTAAGTTTTCTTCGAGCTCTAACATGTGTTCTCCTTAAATTTACAAGTTTTTTATTTAAATTTCAATAGTAATTTTATACCATTTTATTCGTATGTCATATTATATATTATTTATAAAAATTTATCAATATTAAATAGGAAATTTATACATAAAAAAACAGAACAGGAACATATCCCCATTCTGTTTTCCGACTTGTACATTTTCACCTTTTCAGCCTTAAAACTTAACTTTTCTTTACTAAAGGACAAGATAAGCCCATAAGGACTGAATTTTCCCTTATGTTATCACAGCAATGACCATTCCAGACCTTTTTCCATTTGCAGTTTAAAACATTACCCAAAACATATTCTTCATCATTCCAATTTTGACAAGGAATAATATCTCCATTAGGAAGTACCGCCATGTTTTCTAAACATGCTCCACACCTTGGAAGATCTAATCCGAGCTTTTTTAATTTTTCACTAGAGATGATTCCAGGAGACGCAAACTCAATCTTGATTCCGTTTTCTTTTCCGAAATTACTTGAGTAAGTTATAATTTGATAAATCATATTATCAAGCTGTTTCTTACTACAAGTATGAACTTTTCCAGTATATCCATAATAAGATATTTTTTTAACTCCTAAATCTTTTAAAGTATTCAAAAGTTCTGGATAGTTATAGTTTGCGTTTTCTGTAATGGGTATAGCTACACTGACATAAAGGCCCATTTCTACAGCATTTTGGATTCCTTGAAGCTTCAAATCAAGTTTAGAAGAACCGTTCAAAATAACTTTAACTTCATCAAGACCGGTATCAGAAAGTTCGTCACAATGGAACTTAGAAAGAGTTAGCCCATTTGTTATATATGTTGTGATAAAACGCCTTGAATTATATAACATATAGACTAGATTACGCTGATACTCGTATTGGTTTATGTCTTGTTCATCTGTTGGTTCTCCGCCTGAAAAGACAAGATGGATTACTCCTTCTTTCCTCAAGTCTTCAAAAACTTTTGCCCACTCGGTAATTTCAAGCTTTCGAGATGGATTTTGTGTTTGGACCGTACAGCCAATTGGACAGCAAAAACACCGTTTACCGCAATTTTTATTCTGGTCAGAGTTTGGGTTTCCCACCAAAATATTCATTTGAAGCGGTGCAGACATGTATTTTGAAAACGAGCTTAACACATCATGACGATTTCCATGATATTTGTCAAAACTGTTATCGAGCTCGTAATACTTGTCTGAATAAAGCTTTCCTCTTGACACTTTGGAAATTATACTCAAAGCTTTCTCTAAATCTTCAGAGTTCATCTTTTTTCTGTTTCCAAACTTGCAAAGGCCATTAATTTCAGAAAGGATAATGTTTTCAATTGATTTTAGGTCTTCTTCTGTCACAACATGATATTCATAGAACTGAATTTGTTCAATGAACTCAGAAATGTAAGCTGAAAGAATAGGTTTAAAATCAGAAAAATAAGAAATGAAATCATTACCTTTGATAACTAACAGTCTTGGCGCAGTCCGTTTGTTTTTTCTCGGTGGTACTAAATAGACTTTTAATCTATCTCCTCCACTTAAGTCAATCCTAACGCTTTTGGTGGTTCGAAGCCCAGACCATAAGCGTAGGTTGGATTTTAAGCTCATAGTTTTCACTCCTTCGCTTAAATATTTTGGGGTTTTCAATGTACTTGTCGATTGCAATAATCGCTTATAACAGATACAGATATCTATTTGAAGCCTGTTTTTTTAAACAATTTTGCAACGTGGTCATTATATCACATTTACATAACATTTTCAATACTTTAATTCACTAGAATTACACTATATTTACTAATTTTTTGCGAAATTGCTAGATTCTAATCTGTTTTGTATGTTCAAAATTTTCTTTTTATAATTTTCTATGGATTTTTTAACATCTTGAATTTGCTTTTCATATAAATTACTCAAAATATCAAAATCTTCTTCTGATAAATCTTCTTCATTAATAGCACCATCTTTAAAATCTATTTGCAATTTCAAGGCTCTTTCTTCATTTGAATTTGATTCGATTTTTATTTCATTTTGAAAATTATTTTCAGAATTATAATTAGTATATTTTTTCTCATCTTGAAGAATATCGTCTTTTGGAGCTTCTAAATAATTTTGATTATTATTACCAAATATTTTTTTGAAAAACTCTTTAATTTTTTCTATCATTCTTCTTCCCTTCCTTCTTTAGTTTGACTTTCTAATTGTTGCTCATATTTATTATATAAATCTTTTGCTTTTTCTTCTTTGTCTTGTAAACTTGTAAGTTCTTCATCTAACTCACTAATACTTTTCTTACCTTTTTCAATTAATCTTTCTCTATATTTATTTCTTTTTACTTGTCTTTCTTCTCTTCTTTTTTGACCCATTTTCATCTTCTTAGCTGGTGAATTAGCAATCATTTTATCTCTAGCTGCTTTTTGTCTTTCGATTCTTTCTTTTTTCTGAGCTTTTAATTCTTCAACTTCCTTTTCAGTAAATCTGTATTTGTCCGGTTCTCTATTTCTATCAAATGATGCTCCACTAATAACTGCTTTTTCTCCACCTACACTTGCAAACTCCTGATTTATAAAATCTACCATTTTTGAATCTCTTTTACTAATAGCCTCTGCAAATTTCTTTCCATTTTCATTATACAAATATTTATATGCTTCCCAAATCTGTGAACCTCTTATATTCATATCATCTAAACTTAATAAAAGCATAAATCCATTTTCATCTGATTTCATAACTTCAGCTATTCCTGTTATTGCTCCTGGTACTCCTTCAGACATTTTTGTAATAACTTCTAAAAGAGAATCGTTTAGTTCGATTTTTACTCTTGCAGTTGGATCATCCATCCAAGTTCTTTCAAAATCTAAATCATCGGAATTTCCTTCAAAAGCAAATATATGTCTAGCCATTATTCCTCTATCTTCTATACTTTCAACTGATGGTATATTTATATTAAATTTATGTTCTCTTGAATATAATAATAGTTGTTCTCTAATTCTTTTTTGATCAAAATTAAAATCGCTATTAGATATTTTTTCATCTAATATCTTTATTTTTTTGGCAATAGCTTCTGGAGTTGCATATATACATTCGCCATTAAATCCGCTAAAATCTCCAATATATATAAAATCTTCTTGCATATATAATCTTTCAGTTGAAAAACGACTTCCCATATCTCTTAATTCTTCACCAATTAAATCATCTAATTCTATTGTTTGTCTTTCAAAAAACATTTCTGAATATCTATCTTCAACTTTTTTTAGAATTCTTTCTCTCATTTCCTTTTTGTTTTCATATTCTGATCCAAATCTATTTAATATAGCGTCTGCAATCATTTCTGTTCTTTTATGGTCTATTTCTATTTCTGGAATAGATATATCAATTCCTTCTATTTTGTTATCTTTTATATATTCTCTAAATGCTTCTTTTTTCTTATTTGCCTCTTCAATAGCAAAATATCCTTTAGAAAAAGCATCTGTATAAGATAATTCTATTATTTCTTCCATAAGAATTTTATATTCTCTTCTTATATATTCTGGTGTTCCATAAGCTATACCTGGTCTTCTTTCATTTGGAAAAATAATATTATCGTCTTCTATTCTTAAATATAAACTTTCAATAAAAGAATTTTCTCCAACAATATTTTTTACAGATTCTAAATTTAAAAAATTGTACCATCGTAAGTTCATTATCTTAGAATAGTTTTTAATAATTTCATCTTGAAATAATTGTGTATAATCGCCTTTTTCTACATTCTTTCTATTATTTACGACTTTATTTATATATTTAGCTATTCCTTGTACTTTTGCCATATCAATTTCCAATGTTTCTAAAACATCTGGATTTGTAATCTCAATACCGTTTTTTTCAGAATAAGAAATATAAGAATTTTTTAAATTTCTCATTTCATCTGTAGTTACACTTTTACCATCTCTATGTTCTAAGAATAATGTTTTGCTATATAAATCAAATATTCTTTTATTTATTCCATCTGGAGTTGCATATAATATACTATTTCTTATAAATGTTGAATCTTCTTCTGCTATTAAACCATCTTGTACTACAATTTGATAACCAATATTTTTAAATTTTTCCGGATTTATATTATATTTCATTGCCATTTTAGTTAAATCGCCATATTTATCACTATAAACAATTCTACCAACACCATCTGGAACTTCTGTTATTTCTGAAAGAAAGTCATTATACCCTGCAGAAAATAATTCAGAATAATGCTCTGTAAAATATTGTTTTAATTCTTCTTCAAATCCTGATGTATCTATTTCTTCTAATTTTTCACCTTCTTCTAAAGTTAAATTCTTTAATAAACCTACATTTCTATTTTCTCTAATTGGCATCTTTGCCATTCTTGAATATATTGAAACTAAATTATTAATTATGTTATCATCAATAACTGTTTTATCCTTTTCTTTTATTCCTAAATCTTCTTTATCTTCATCTGATAATTCAGATAAACTTTCTGTACTTCTTAATATTGCTTCAGAAGTTTTTGAATTTTCTACTAATTCTTTTATTTTTGCTTGTTTTTCATTTTCAGATAATTTTGATTTTTGAATTTCACCATATTTTAAAGCAAAATCTCTATAAACCTGTTGTATTGCTTCTTTTATTTTATTTAATTCTGGATTATAATCAAATACTAACATTTTATACCTCCAAACAATTATAATATTCAAAGTTATTGTATTATAACCGTTTATATTTGTAAACACATGTCATTAAATTGTAAAACAATCGTAATGTTTTAGTAAAATCTGATTATCATTTCTTTATATTGCTCTACTAATTTATTTAAGTTATCTACTCTTATTCCTCCCTAACAACTCCGCTAACAATAGCGTTTTCTATAGATTTTTCATTTGTTTCTAATTTAACAAAAATACTATAGCCAGATGGTTGAATTATTTCTACTTCTTCTTGATTACTTCTTAAATAATTAAATATTGCTGTTCCTATACTTCCACTTCCACAGGCTGTTTCATAAAAAATCGTATCTATTTGTTTTACCCATACAATCGGATTCATTTTTATTTTATCTGAACTTTTTTCAAGCAACATTATTCCAACAGCTTTATCAGTTGTATTAATCTTTTCTATCATTATTTGTTTTAATTCTTTTTTAGTTTCTTCTTCATTTTTTCTTAATTTTTCAATATATTTTTTAGACTTTTCTTCATCTAAAACTGCTATTAATATTCCATCTATTTTTATACAGACAAAATCTCCTTTTGTTTCAACTAAATCTGATATTTTCTTATCTATATTTAGTTTAACTTCTACTTTTCCGTTTTCTAAAACTCTTCCTCTTAAGACTTTATCTGTTCCTGATACTGATAATTCTATTTCACCAACTTTTCCTTTTAAATATTCATAAACAGAACATCTTGTAGCGTTTATACAAAACTCCCCGCCAGCCATTTCTAAGCGGTTTTCGCTTTTACTTAAAAATCCTACTTGCTCTACATCTGGGTTTTCGTTCATTATCATATCATTAATCAATTTCTTCTGATCTTCTGTATATTCATTTCCATTAACTAAAGCTGTCTTATTCCCACCTGGATTTAATATTTTATAATCAATATCTTTTTTCATTTTATTCTACCACCTTTTATAAAAAAGCAAAAGTTTACAAAAACTTTTGCTTTTTATCTTACCTATATTACTGATTCTTACCACAGCAGTTTTTATACTTCTTACCGGCTGCCGGCAGGGACATGGGTCGTTACGACCAACTTTTGGTCCATTGTTTACAATTGGTTGAGGTTTTGAATCACTAGCACTATTTGCTTTTGGAGCCTGTTCTCCAGATACTAATTCACTACTTCCAAATCCTTCACCTGTAACTTTTACATTGCTTTTATGTGTTAAAGGTCCTTCTCTTTTAGCAATATGTAATAGGAGTTTTGTTACATCAAGTTTTATTGATATAATCATTTCTTCAAACATATTTCCGCCTTCAATTCTATATTGAACAACTGGATCTTTTTGACCATAAGCACGAAGTCCTATGCCATTTTTTAAACTGTCCATATTATCAATATGGTCCATCCATTTAGTATCAACGACTTTCAAGATTACATATCTTTCAAGATTTTTTATATCTTCGCCAATTTCTTTACATTTTTCTTCATATCTTTGATTTACTTTTTGGTTTAGTTCTTCTAAAACTTTTTCTGGTTTTATTTTGTCACCAGAAATACTATCTAAACTTTCAATTCCAAAAGTTGATTTAACTTCATTCATAAAAGCACTTGTATTTTTCTCTTCAAGTTCTTGAATATAAGTATCTACAACCATTTGACAACTATCTTTCATCATGTTTAAAACATATTCATGCATATCAGTTTCATCTAAAACTTCTCTTCTTTGTTTATAAATTATTTCTCTTTGAACATTCATAACATCATCATAGCTTAAAACATGTTTTCTGATACTAAAGTTTCTTCCTTCAACTTTTTTCTGAGAGCTTTCTATAAGTTTTGTCAAAATTTTACTATGAATAGGAATATCTTCATCAACATTTAATTTTTGAGTTACCATACTCATAGCGTCTCCGCCAAATAATTTTAGTAAATCATCATCCATTCCTAAGTAAAATCTAGATTCACCTGGGTCTCCTTGACGACCAGAACGACCTCTTAACTGATTATCAATTCTTCTAGATTCATGTCTTTCAGTACCAATAATTTTAAGTCCGCCTAAAGAAATTACTTTTTCTTTTTCTTCTTTTATTTCTTTATCATATTTTTCTTCTAATTCTTTAAAAGTCTTACGAGCAGCTAAAATCTCTTCATCATCTGTTTCATTGAAAGCTGTAGCTTGTTCAATCATTTCTTCGTCATAACCATTTTTTCTCATCTCTTGTTTTGCAAGATATTCACTATTTCCACCAAGCATAATATCAGTACCACGACCAGCCATGTTTGTAGCAATTGTAATACTCTTATATTTACCAGCTTGAGCAATAATTTCAGCTTCTTTTTCATGATTTTTAGCGTTCAAAATTTGATGTGGAACACCAACTTTATTCAAATATTTACTTAATTTTTCAGATTTTTCAATTGAAACAGTACCGACTAAAACTGGTTGACCTCTATCATAAGCTTCTTTAACTTCATTTGCTACAGCTCTAAATTTAGCGTCTTCTGTTCTATATATTACATCTGAATTATCAATTCTTATTAAAGGTTTATTTGTTGGAACTTCAACAACATCTAAATTGTAAATTTCTTGGAATTCTTCCTCTTCTGTCATAGCAGTACCAGTCATTCCAGAAAGTTTATCATACATTCTAAAATAATTTTGGAATGTAATTGTAGCTAAAGTCTTTGATTCATCAGCAATTTTAACTCCTTCTTTTGCTTCAATTGCTTGATGAAGACCATCATTATATCTTCTTCCATACATGATACGACCTGTAAACTCATCAACGATTAAAACTTCACCATCTTTTACGATATAATCTATATCTCTTTTCATAACACCATGAGCACGTAACGCTTGAGTTACATTATGAACTAAATCTGAATTTTCTACATCATTAAAGTTTTCTAAGTTAAATTCTCTTTCAGCTTTTTCTATACCTTTTGCTGTAAGAGTAGCACTTTTAGCTTTTAAATCAACAATATAATCATAATTTTCATTATCTTGTTGTTGCTCTTCATTTTTAATATCATCTTCAACAATAACTTTTGATTTTAGTTTTCTTACAAAGCTATCAGCTCTTTTATATAGATCTGATGATTTATCGGCTCTACCAGAAATGATAAGTGGAGTTCTAGCTTCATCAATTAAAATACTATCTATCTCGTCTACAATACAGTAATTTAACCCTCTTTGAACCATATCATTTTTATTTATAACCATATTATCACGAAGATAATCAAAACCAAACTCATTATTTGTTCCATAAGTAATATCTGAATTATAGGCTTTTTGTTTTTCCTTTTTCTCCATTCTACTTAAAACAAGTCCAACTGTTAAGCCTAAAAATCTATAAACTTTTCCCATCCACTCACTATCTCTTTTAGCCAAATACTCGTTAACAGTGATAACATGAACACCTTTTCCAGTTAGCGCGTTTAAATATACAGGTAGAGTCGCAACTAAAGTTTTTCCTTCACCAGTTTTCATTTCAGCAATTCTACCTTGATGTAATATAACACCACCGAATTAACTGAACATCAAAATGTCTCATTCCTAAAACTCTTTTTGAAGCTTCTCTTACAACAGCAAAAGCTTCTGGTAATATATCATCTAATGTTTCACTATTATTTAATCTTTCTTTAAATTCGTCTGTTTTATCTCTTAAGTCTTTATCAGAAAGTTTTGAAATTTCATCTTCTAAAGAATTAATTTTATTTACTATAGGTCTAATTCTTTTTACTTCTTTTTCGCTATATGATTTAAATAAGCCCATTTTTTCTTCTCCTTTTTTTGTATTGTAGTTTATATTATATCATTTTTTTATGATATTTCAATACTTAATTTAAAATAAAAAAAAGCTCCTTGGTTTCCAAGGAACCCATACTCTTTCTAATCTTCTGGTTCTTCAACTTTAAATTTATTTTTTTCTAATTCTAAAGCAGCAATTGTTAATTCTGATTTTTCATCATCTTTTACATCTACTAATGGATTACTACCATTAATTATTTGTCTACCTCTTCTTGAAATTGCAATAACTAATTCATATCTATTATCAACTCTTTTTAATAAATCCTCTGTTTTTGGTTTAACTAACATTAAAAATACCCCCTAATCTTCTAATTAAAGTTCATTTATATTTTTTACGAGTAATATTATAACTCTTTTTCGTTATTTTGTAAAGGCTTTAAGAAAAATTACTTTATAATATTTGCAAGCAAGCCAAATGAAAGAATCATCATAATTACACTTGCCATAAGTATTCCAAGAATTACAGCACCAAAAGTCTTTTTTCTATCAAGTTCTAAAGCTGAAGCAATTAGTGAACCAGTCCAAGCGCCAGTTCCGAGGAAGTGGAATTCCTACAAACAGAACAATTCCCCAATAACCAAACTTTTCTATTTTTTCTTTATTTTTTTCAACTTTTCTATCTAAAAATCCAGCAAATTTATTAAAAGCCTTAACTTTACTATTTCTCATTACATTTAATATTTTAGACATAAGCAATAAAATAAATGGAACTGGAAGAATATTTCCAATTATTGAAATAACATAACTTACAACAGGATTTAATTTTAAAAGAGCAGCAGCAATTAATCCTCCTCTTAACTCTAATATTGGCAAAAGTGAAATTATAAAAACAAGAATTTCCTTTCCAAAAGCAATACTTGTAATTCCACCAAAAGCGCCAATAATCCCATTTACAATTTTATCTACCATTTTATTTATTCCCTTCTTCATTCTTTATAAAATCAACATTAATAATTTTACTATAATAATATATTTTTGTAAATAGAAAATTCTAAAAAACATGAGGAAGCGCCAAGAGGTTAACCCTCTTAGCGCTATCCTTAAAACAAAAACAACAGATTTTAGTTATAATCCTTCTATAATAATTGCGTACCCTTCTATTTAAACAACATTTTTAATTTTTTTATAAAAAAATCATAAATTTTTTATATTGAAATATAATTTACCATACAAAATTTAAGGATGTGATTTTAATATGTTTATCTACAATTTTAAAGTAAACAAAAAGTTTTGGGGCAAAATTCTAATAATATTGTTTTCAATAATTTGCGCCCTTTTACTTGCAATTTCTATTTGTAAAATTTTTTCTGAAATTAAAGAAGAAAAAAATAGAGAAATTGTAAAAAACAACTATTCAATTCCTTCGCCAGATGTAGCAGAATTGACTTCTGAAAATTATTGCAATATTTTAAAAGAAGTTCATGAAGATTTAAACACTTATGTTGGTCAAAAAATTTCTTTTACTGGCTATGTTTATCGTGTTCCAGACTTAAAGGAAAATCAATTTATTCTAGCAAGGGATATGATTATTAACAGTAAAAACCAAACTGTTGTAGTTGGATTTTTATGTGAATATGAAAATTCCAAAAATTTAGTTAATGATTCATGGGTTAAAATCACTGGAAAAATTACAAAAGGTGATTATTATGGTGAAATTCCTGTTCTTCAAATTGAAGAAATAGAAGAAACTTCTATTCCAAATAATCCCTTTGTTTTACCACCATCAGATTCTTTCTTACCAACAGCGGTGATATACTAAAAAATAGAAAATCAAGTAAAAAAGCAAGTAAAAATTTACTTGCTCTTTCTTTTTATTAATAATAATATTCAAAATGCCAATCAAGAATTCTTACAGTATCTCCTTCTTTAACACCTTGTTTTAATAACTCATCTTCAATTCCAAGCTTTTTCAAGTTCTTTTGTAGATAAGCAAAAGATTCTGTATCAGATATATTTACTCTTCTCATAAGATTTTCAACTTTTGGTCCTGAAACATAATATTCATTTTCGCTTATTTTCTCAACAGTAAAGCCTACTTCGTCTTTCTCGTCTTCTAATGTGTAAAGTTTAATATCTTCGCTTTCAAAAATTTCTTCAGGTTTTAATGTTTTCAAAACATCTGATACATGATTAATAAGTTCTTCTAAACCTTCTCCCGTAGCGCTTGATATTTTAAAGAATTCTAAATTCTTTTCTTTTGCAAGTTTTTCTAGCTCTTTAAGGTTTGTATCATCTTGAACAATGTCCATTTTTGTAGCAACTACAATTTGCTTTTTATTAATCAATTTATCACTATATTTCTCAAGCTCTGTATTAATTTTATTAAAATCGTCTACACTACTTTTTCCGTTAAGACCGTGAACAGTCTACCATGTGAAGCAAAACTCTAGTTCTTTCAATATGTCTTAAAAATTTAAGACCAAGCCCTACACCTTCACTAGCACCTTCTATAATTCCAGGAATATCAGCCATTACAAATGAATCTCCTCTTGAAGTCTTTACAACTCCAAGATTTGGATCAATTGTAGTAAAAGGATAATCAGCAATTTTAGGTGTTGCTCTTGTTACTTTTGACAAAAGTGTTGATTTACCGGCGTTTGGAAAGCCTACTAAACCAACATCAGCGATAGATTTAAGTTCTAGAACAATTTCCTTTTCTTTTCCTTTTTCTCCATCTATTGCAAAATCTGGAACTTGTCTTGTAGAAGTAGCAAAGTGAACATTTCCTAATCCACCTTTTCCACCCTTTAAAACAAGCTCTTTTTGATTATCTTGTGACAAATCGCAAATAACTTTTCCTGTCTCAAAATCTTTTATAACAGTTCCTTTTGGAACGCCTATTACCAAATCTTCTCCTGATTTTCCGAACTTTCTATTTCCAGAGCCATTTTCACCATTTTTAGCTTTAAACTTTTGGTTATATCTAAAATCAATCAAAGTAGATTTATCTTTATCTACTTCAAAATAGATACTTCCGCCATTTCCACCGTCTCCGCCATCAGGTCCGACCGAGCAGCTACATATTTTTCTCGTCTAAATGTTTTGGCTCCGTTTCCGCCATCACCAGATTTGATTAATATTTTCACGTAATCAATAAACAAAATTCTCTCTCCTTTTATTATCTTAAATTTATTATAAACAAAAATATATATGTTTGAACAAGCGACCGCTGGCGAAGCATGGGATTTTTGCGTAAGCAAAATATCACTTCTGGGGACCGTTCTAAACAACCAACCCAATTTTTCTATAAACTTCCTTTAATAAAGGTGTTGTCTTTTGAATAGCTTTTTCGTCGCCTTTTTCATAAATTGCTCTTAATTTTTCAGGATTTTGAATCAATTCATTATATCTTTCTTGTAGTGGCTCTAATCTAGATATAATAGCTTCAGCAACAGAAGCTTTGAAATCTCCATAACCACTTCCATCAAATTCTTTTTCTATCTCACTCATTGATTTTTCTTTTATAATTCCATAAATTGTCATAAGATTACTTACACCAGGCTTGTTTTCTAAATCATATCTTACTTTATTTTCAGAATCTGTAACAGCCTTTTTTAATTTCTTTCTGATTTCTTCAGGTGTATCTGTAAGTAAAATCTTGTCGTTAGGATCTTCAGCGCTTTTACTCATTTTTGATAATGGATTTTGTAATCCCATAATTCTTGCGCCAAATTTTTGAATATATGGTTCAGGAAGTTTGAAAGTTTCACCATAAATTGAATTAAATCTTTCAGCTATATCACGAGCAATTTCTAGATGTTGCTTTTGGTCAGCTCCAACTGGAACTAAATCAGCACCATATAATAAAATATCAGCAGCCATCAAAACTGGGTATGTAAATAACCCGCTATTGATGTTGTCTGAATGTTTTTGGGCTTTATCTTTATATTGAGTCATTCTGTTTAACTCTCCCATATATGTGTAGCAATTCAAAACCCATGATAAAGCTGGGTGTGTTGGTATATGTGATTGAACAAAAATCGTGTTTTTTTCTGGATCAAGACCTGAAGCTATGTACAAAGCTATTAAATTTAAAGTATTTTTTCTTAAAGTCTCTGGATCCATTCTAATAGTTAGAGTATGAAGATCAGCTATCATATAATAACAGTCATATTCTTCTTGCATTTTTGTCCAATTATTTAAAGCTCCTAAATAATTTCCAAGTGTCAATGTCCCGAGTAGCTTGGATTCCACTCAAAATAACCTTCTTTTCCATGGGCTTTTCCTCCTATTTTAAAATTTAAAATTAAAATCGAAAGCAAACTTTCGATTTTTTTATTATAACACAAAAACTTTGTTTTGCATAGATTTTTTTATTTTTTCGATAGCAATTTTTCTAGAACTAATTTCATTTTTTTCTTCGTCTGAAAGTTCAGCTAGAGTTTTTCCATTTGGAAGTTCAAATATTTCGTCAAATCCAAATCCATTTTCACCTCTAGGCTCTTTTGCTACTGTTCCCTCTAAAATTCCTAATTCGCAAAAGCTTTTTTCGCCATTAGATATAGCAATTGCTGTAGTAAATTTTATTTTTCTATTTTCTCTATTTTTAGACTCCTCTAATTTTGAAATTAAAGCCAAATTCCTTTGTCTATCTGTTCCATCAAACCATCTTTTTGTTATGACTCCAGGAAAGCCATTTAAAGCTTCTAACTCTATTCCTGAATCATCTGCTAAACAAAGTCGTCCATCTCCTAAAGCTTTAGCTATAGTTTCAGCTTTTTTTATTGCGTTTCCTTTAAAAGTACCTTGGTCTTCCTCTACATCAATATCTATTCCCGCTTCTTTTAAAGAAACAATTTTATACTCACTTCCAAAAATTTCCTGAGCTTCTTTTATTTTTCCTTTATTTCCTGATGCAATAACTATCTCTTTCATTTCCCCTCCCTAGCTTTCTTTATAAATTCCACAAAAATATTTTTCATATTTTTGTCCTCTAAATATAGACTTTCTGGATGAAATCTAACTCCGATATAAAACTTCTTATTTTTTGCTTCAATAACATCTGGGTAACCATCTTCACAAAAAGCAACTTTATCTAAATTTGGACAAGTTTTAATTGTGTGAACATGTCTAGAATTTACCATCATTTCAGTTGTTTTAACAATTTCATAAAATTTTGAATTTTTATCTATTGTTATATTATGAACATATTTATCATTAATTCTGTCGTGTTTTTCAGGATTTTTAATTTCACAAATAGTTCCGTTTAAAGCTCTTGCTATATTATTTTGCCCAGCGCAAATCCCAAGTATTGGAATATCGTTATCATAGCAATGTTTAGCAATTATTACTTCGTAATTATCAGAGCCACTACCACCTTGAATTATGATTCCATCACATAATTTTAATTGTTCTATTAAATTTTCTCGTTCCTCTTCAGACAAATTGTCTTTCCAGTCATCTCCGCAATAATTTATTTTTTCTTCTACTGGTAATATTCCAATAGCAATTCCACCATTATCAAAAATAGCTTGTTTTACTTCGTCTCTTACAAAAGTATCAATTTTCTTTGAATCATAATTTTTATAATGTTTTGAAACAATTCCAATAACTGGTTTTTTCATACCCCTCACCTCTATTTTATCTTCTTTTAACATTTTTCTCTTTATATTTATTACATATTCTTTCAAACCCTATCGCAAATAAAATTATGACATCAACTTGTGGGTTGTAATAATATCTTCCTGAAACTTCTATTAATAAATAAACCATAAAATATACAAGAATATTTATTATAAAGAAATAATTTGTTTTATCAATATTTTTATTTTTTATTAGTCCAATAAATGTAATCAAAATTATTATTATATTCATTGTTTTTATATATGTTATCATAAGTTGTATAAGTGATTGAGAAAACTGACTATTAGATGTTGCGTGAAAAGCCTTATCTAAATCGCCATATAGCCATTGTATCTTGACTTTTTGATACATTAAACTTGGAAGATTTTTTACATCACTTATTCTCTCTTTTATAACTTCTTTTTCTAGTTCTGGCTTCATAGCGTAATTATCAAAATCTGGAGTATTGAATTTTCCGCTATATTCATGGTTAAATCCCAACACAAATTTCCAATATGGATCATTATTTTTAAATCCTATTTCATTTACACCTGTTTTTACCATAATTATTGATGCAATTTGAGTTATAAGAAAATAAGTAATTACAACAGGAATCGTGTCTTTTAAAATTTCTTTTACACCTTTAATTGTTATTATATTGTAAACAATTAAAGTCACAATATAAATTATTCCTTCAGGCCTTTCCAAATTTCCAAAAGCAAATAAAAGCCCTATTATAATTCCATTCATTATTGTACTCTTTTTTGTGATTAAAATATAAATTCCTAGTAAAAATAACATTAACCCTAATTGTTGATTTCCTAATACAGAATTTAAGTATATAGGATAAAGTGAAATTGCATAGATAAGACTTGAGATTCTAGCTGTTTCTTCGCTTGCAAACCTTTTTATAATCTTGTAAATTAATACTGTAATTACTGTAGAATAAAGGCAATTTAATATTTTCAAAAATAAAATTTTATTGCAAATTAAAAGCGCTAATCCTTGATAAAAAACATGAAATAACTGATAACCATAAGTAGAAAAATATTGATTACTCAAAAATGAAAAGTTTCCGGAAATCAAGCTTTCTGAGGCATCATACATATTTTTATAATCAAAAGACATAGGAACATCAAACACTACAGCTCCTAATATTTTAGTAATTAAACAAAATACAATTAGAAAAATAGAAAATCTCTTTATCTTTACTTTTTTCACAAAAAATATAATAAAAGCAAAAGAAATAATTGAAAGTAATATTCCATTTTCAAATGTAGCCATTCCTAAAATTAGCGCCATTATAATTAAACAAAATATTGTAATTATTTTTTTTAATTTTTCCATAAAATTCTCCTTTTATTTTAGTTCTAATTTTACAACAGTCTCAATATGACTTGTTCCAGGAAACATATCACATAAGCAAATTCTTTTTATCTCATATTTTTCCTCGAAAATCGCTAGATCTCGAGCAAGACTAGCTGGATTGCAACTTATATAAATAATCTTTTTTGGTTCTACATTTAGTAAAGTATCTATCGCTGTTTTGTCACATCCTTTTCTTGGAGGATCTAAAAAAACTACATCAGGCTTAATCTTTCTTCCTTCTAAAAGTTTTGGTAAAACTTCTTCTACATTTCCAACAAAAAATTCACTATTTTCTATATTGTTAATTTTTGCGTTTTCTCTAGCGTCTTTTATAGCGTTTTCAATCGTTTCAATTCCGTATAATTTTTTGGCTTTTCCGCTTGAAAAAATTCCAATTGTTCCTACTCCACAATACAAATCAAAAATAGTCTCTGTTCCAGTAAGTTCGGCAAATTCAACCGCTTTATTATATAATTTTTCAGTTTGAACAGGATTTACTTGATAAAATGAAAGTGGAGATATTTTAAACTTTTTATCGCCTAAATAATCGAAAATATATCCGTCTCCGAAAATCACTTTATTTTCTTTTCCTAAAATAACATTTGTATTTTTATTATTTAAGTTCTTTACTATTGTTTTAATATTCGGATTTTTCTTTGTAATAAAATCTATAAATTCCTCTTCACAAGGAAAATCTAGCGAATTTAAAACAAGAATCACCATGATTTCATTTGTCTTTACACCAATTCTAACAATTATATGTCTTACAAGCCCTTGACCATTTTCTTCATTATAACCAGAAATTTCGTGATTTTTTAAAAATTCAAATATATCTTTAGAAACTTTCTGGCAATTTTTATTTTGTATCTTGCAATCCATATTTTCTATTATTCTATGGCTTCTTCTAGCAAAAACTCCCATTACAGTTTTTCCATTTTCTATTCCTACTGGAAATTGAAGCTTATTTCTATAATAGCAAAAATCGTCCATTCCTATTATATCTTCAATTTCTATCTTTTTCTTCAAGGCCTTTTTCAAAGTATTTTGAACAGATTTTTTCTTCATTTCCAAAGAATATTTATAATCAATATGTCTTAAATTGCATCCACCACATTTAGAGTAAGTATCGCAGTCAGCTTCTACTCTGTATTTTGAAGGTTTTATAATTTCTAAAATTTTTCCATAAGCAAAATTTTTTTGAACTTTTACAATTTTAATTTTTACTTTTTCACCTAAAATTCCTTCTGGAACAAAGATTACAAAATCTTCATATTTTGAAATTCCTTCTCCTTCAAAGCCATTATCAATTATTTCAACTTCTAATTCATCATTTTTACTTAGCATTTTGAATTTCCTCTTTTTTCTTTTCACCTACAAGCTCAAAATCAATTCTTCTTAAAAGCTTGCTTGCAAAAATCACTCTAATTTTTACTTTATCACCTATTCTAAAAGTCTTTCCACTTCTACTACCAACTAACATTTTTTGATTTTCATTAAATTCAAAATATTCTGGCAAATTGAAATTTTCAAATCTAACTAATCCTTCAACAGTTGATGGAAGCTCTACAAACATTCCAAATCCAGTTATTCCTGAAACAATTCCTTCAAATTCTTCACCGATTTTCTTTTCCATAAATTCAGCTTTTTTAATATCTTCGCTGCCTCTTTCAACTTGAGTAGCTACCCTTTCTCTTTCTGACGAAATTTTAGAATATTCTTCAGCTTTTTCTTCCATAAGAGCAATTTTATTTTCAGAGATATAATCGCTTAAATTGCTTATAATTCTATGAATGAATAAATCTGGATATCTTCTAATTGGAGAAGTAAAGTGGCAATAATATTTGCTAGCAATTCCAAAATGGCCTTTATTTTCTGATTCATATTTAGCTACTTTCAAAGTTCTTAATATCAAAGTTGAAATAACTTTTTCATATTCAGTTCCTTTTATTTCTTCTAGGCAATCTGAAAAAGCTTTAGGAAATATATTGTTTCTAGTAACATTAATTTTCTTTCCAATAGTATATAAAAATCTATTTGTTTCTTCAATTTTATCATAATCAGGAGTTTCATGAACTCTATAGATAAAAGGCGCTTCTAACCAATAATACTTTTCAGCAACAGTTTCATTAGCTGTTAACATGAATTGCTCAATTATTTCATTTGAAAAAGTAGTTTCATAAGGCTTAACATCTATTGCAAATCCATCTTCGTCTAAAATAATTTCACTTTCTGGAATATCTAAATTTAAGTAACCATCTTTTAATCTTCTTTCCTTTAAAACATGAGCAAGCTCTTCCATAAGCTTAAAATCTAATATAAATTCTTTATATTTTTGAACTACTTTTTCATCTAAATTATTTAAAATTTTATTTACATCTGTATAGCTCATTCTTCTAGTAACTCTAATTACAGATTTAAAAACTTCTGAGTTTACTACCTTTCCAGATTTATCAATTTCCATAGAACAACTAATAGTAAATCTATCTTTTCCTTCATTTAAGCTACATATACCGTTTGATAGCTCGATTGGAAGCATAGGAATAACTCTATCTAACATATAAACACTTGTCCCTCTTAAAAGAGCTTCTCTATCTAGCTTTGAACCATCTTTGACATAGTAACTTACATCTGCTATATGAACATCTAATAAATAATTTCCATTTTCAAGTTTTTTAACGTAAACCGCATCATCTAAATCTTTAGCGTCTTCTCCATCAATCGTAAAAATATGATAATCTTCACTTCTAAAATCTTTTCTATTTTTTATTTCATTTTGATCTATTTCTTGAGGTATTTTTCGAGCTTCATTTAGAACTTCTTCTGGAAATTCATAAGGTAAATCATATTCTCTTACTAATGATAACATATCAATTCCAGCTTGATTTGCTTTTCCTAGAATTTCAATTACTTTTCCTTCAGGCTTTTTATTTTTCTGAGGATATTTCGTTATTTGAACTACAACTTTGTCATTATTTTTAGCACCCATAGAATCTTTTTTTGAGATAAAAATATCTGCTCCAAATTTTCTATCATCTGGAATAACAAAACCAAATCCATAAGATTTTTGGAAAAGTCCAACAATTTCAGTTTTTCCTCTTTTTAAAACTTTTAAAATTTTTCCTTCAGCTTTTCTTCCTCTTCCGACTAGGACTAATTATAATAAATTCAACAGTATCTCCATTTAGAGCGTCTTTTGACATATTTTTAGAAATGAAAACACTCTCTTCTTCTTCATTTTCAAAATCTATGAAACCATAACCTTTTTCAGTATTTTTAAACACTCCAACATGTTTTAAACTTTTTTTCATTAAATTCTCCTTATTTTAACATAACTATTTTACCTTAAATTTTCATTTTTTACAATATCTTTATAAGCAAAAAAATTGCCAGTGACAATCACTGGCATCAATTTAAATATTAAACATACATAATTCCAAGAACTATTGAAAGAATGAAGAATAACACCATTAAAATAATAGTAGCTCTTTTCATTTTTCCTTCTCTTGTTCTACCTTTATTTTTTTCGTAAAAATTGTTAGATGAACTTCCAACAATTGTTCCACTAGCACCACTATCTTCTTTTGATTGTTTCATTACTAAAACTATTAATATTAAACATATTACTAAATATACACCAACTAATATATTTTTTGCTATTTCCATCTAAAAAACCTCCGATATTTTCATAATCAACAGTAATAGTTTACCACACATAAAACTTAAAATCAAGTATTTTCCTTAAAATTTTTTTATCTTGGTAACTTTATTGTAAATATAGTTCCTTTTGAACCATTGTGACTAGCTTTAATTGTTCCACCATGAATTGAAATTATCATATCTGCAATTGAAAGTCCTAGCCCACTTCCACCTGTTTCACGACTTCTACTATTTTCAGCTCTATAAAATCTTTCAAATACATGTTTAATGGCTTCATCACTTATTCCAATTCCAGTATCTATAACTTCTATAACACATTTTCCTTCTTTTTGATATGTTTTTATTGTTATTTCATCACCAGTTTCAGTATATTTTATAGCATTATCAAGAAGTATTACAATAACTTGATAAATCTTGTTTGTATCAATAGAAGCTACTTTTCCAAAATTTAAATCAAGATTAAATTTCTTGCCTTCAAGCTCTATTATCTCTTTATAAGTTTTTCCAATATTTGAAATAAACTCATCTATATCAATTTCCTCTTTATTTAGCTCTAATTGTTTAGAATCTCCACGAGATAATATCATCAAATCTTTTGTAATTTTTGACATTCTTTTTGCTTCATTTAATGAAATAGATATATCTTCTAGTTTATCAACAACTTTTGCGTTTGGATCACTTAATAATAATTCTTGCTTAGCTTGAATTATAGTAAGCGGAGTTCTTAATTCATGTGAAACATTTTGAACAAATTCTTCTTGTCTCTTTAACATTTTAGCAACAGGGAACAAACTTTTTTTAGCAATTATTATACTAGCAATAACTGAAATTCCAATTCCAAATATAACAGACCAAATAACAATAGTTTCATAACTTTTTGTCATTTCTTTTTCTAAATCAATATTTAAAAGAATTTGAATATATCCTTCTGTTTTTTCTGTAACATCTGACAAATCAATTGTTATTCCTTTATAAAAATATTCATCATTTATTACTACAACATAAGGCTTTTTGGTTTTATCACTATCAAAGTCAAAATCTTCAAAAGCATCATTTGAAAGATAATTTATATTTGTAGATATAATATTTTCATCTTCATTTCTTATTATTACTAAAACTTTTGGATTAGTAATATTTGATAAAACTTCTTGTTCCTGAAGCTCATTAATATCATGTTTCTTTTCACTTAATTCAAGAGAATCTAATTCTCTTAAAGTTTTTTTAACTAACCCTACATTTTCATCTAATTCAATATTTACAGAATTAAAAGTAATACTTCTTACTAAAAATACCATAAATATTCCAAACATTATGAAAATTATGATTAAATTTAACAGATTTGATTTTATGAATTTAAAAAGTTGAGCTCTTAAAATTTTTTGCTCGTTCACAGCAAAGCCTCCTTTTTATTACTCACTCCAAATATAACCTACACCTCTAATGGTTTTCAAATATTTATCATATCCAACCTTTTTTAGCTCTTTTCTAAGCCCGACTTGTGTAAACTTCAATTACATTTGTAGAAGTATCTGAATCAAATCCCCAAATTTTATCAAATATTTGATCTTTTGTTATAATAGTATTTTTTGAATTTATTAAATACTCTAACACATCAAATTGCTTTCCTTGTAAAGCAACTTCTATTTCATTTACTTTGGCAGTTCTACTATTTAAGTCTAATTTTAAATCTTTAAATTCTAGAGCGTTTTCACCGTAATTTCCACTTGTTCTTCTTATTATAGCATCAATTCTAGCTAATAATTCTTCTCTATTAAATGGCTTTGTCATATAATCATCAGCACCTAACCTAAATCCCTTAAGTTTATCATCTAAACCATCTTTAGCTGTTAAAATTAATACTGGTGTATAAATTTTTTTATTTCTTAAATTTGCTAAAACTGAATATCCATCAATAATAGGAATCATAAGATCAAGAATAATCACATCATATATATTATTTTCAGCATATATAATTCCTTCTTCACCATCAAAAGCTCTATCGACATCATATTTTATGCAAATACATTGTTCAATTGTTTTAGACAAAATTTTATCGTCTTCAATAATTAAAACTTTCATTACCTTGAATCACGCTCTCTTCCTCTACCTCTTGATTCTCTTTCCATTTGCTTTAGTCTTCCTCTTGACTCTTTTGTTTTATCTCTATATCTTTCTTCTAATTTATATTCCTCTTCTATTTGATTTACAAATTCTTTATTAGTATCAACTTTTCTAGCTTCTTCAAAGTTTCCATGAGCAATCAAATCTTCTACTCTAAATTTTCTTCCGAGATTTACTATCTTTTCAATTATTTGATTATTACATCTAATTCTCTCTTCAAATTTTTCTTTTTCACTTTTTTTCTTATCTTTTTGTTTTTTTCTAAAATTTAAAATATATTCATATTCTTCCTTAGTAATTCTTCCTGCTTCAAATAAAGCTTCTATTTCTGAATCTTCAAGCTCTAAAAGCTTGTCTTGAAGTTTTTGACTTTTTTTGTCGTCTTTCTTTTTGCTCTCTACTATAAGATTACTTTGTTTTTCTACTTTTTTATTTGAAAACTTTTTCATAAAAACCTCTTATCTTCCAATATATTTGTAAATCGCAAAATATTTATCTTTGTAAAGTTCTGTATATCTTAAATCTTCTTTAATATAAATATATTCAATATTGTCAACTGGAACTATAGAATATTCTAAATTATATTTGTCCATTATATCTGAAATTGTTTTTTCGCCTGTATATACTTTCATATAATCTTCAAAAACTGTTACACCTTTATTAAATTCAGGATTATATAAATCACATCTAGAATCTATAAATACTGGTATTCCATTCATTAACATATAACTTCCATAATCATAGCTATTATAAATTCTAAGGTTTTTATAATCCTCTAAATTATTTTTAATATATCCTAAAGCCTTTACTGGGTAAATTTTTTCATCAACATATACTTCTTTTGATTTTTTATAAAATTCATAAGAACTTATAATTACAGTTAATATTGAAAATATTACAAAAAATCTTTTTGCAAATTTTGGATTTTCAGTTTTAATATTTGATTTTATAAAATCATCAATTAATTTTATTAAAACACAAGAAGTTAAAGCAATTAATAAATATAAATTTCTTCTTCCAGATAATGTCATTAAATATAAACCTAAAATCAAAAAACTATCACTTAATTTTAATTTAACTTTTGTAAATCCAATTAAAGCAACAATTACTATTGTATATATAATAAATTCCATACTATATGCTGGTATAATTGGAAGATGTTCATTGATATAATTCATACTATTTCCAAAGCTTGTCTTTATAAAATATAAAAATGGAGTAGATTTTAAAGGAGTAACCAAAGCTCCTAACATTAAGACAATAACCGCAAGCAAAATCCAAGTTATACTTGATTTTTTAGTAATTATTATTTTATGATCTATTTTACTGTTTTCTTCTTCAAACTTTTCTTCATGATTAATTTTATTTTCTAGTTCATGAATTTTATCTATATTTCCCTCTTTTTTAGCTTTTTTCAAAGCTTTTTTATATTTTTTTATTAATCTTTCACTTATTCCTTTAAAACTATAAAAATATACTATTTTCTCCCCAATAAATGGAAGAACTAATACTAACATCATTATCCAAGCTGTACTATGGAAATTTGCCATTAAACAAGATACAAAAAACAATAGTAAAAGCTTAGGATAAATAGGTCTTTCAACATAACTTTCTAAAATTATATATTCTAATAAAAACAATGAATATGACACAACTTGCGCTCTAGAAGTGAAGCCACCTTTCATTAAATATGAAACAACTAAACTTCCTATAAAAGCCAAATTAAAATTAACTTTTTTACTTAACAAATTCCAAAATACTATAAGTACGAAAATTGAAGCAAAAATAGAAGTTAACACATATATTCCGTCATACCCAAATATTTCAAAAACCTTCCAATTTATCACATCAAAAGCCCAATGTGGATATCTGTATTCCAAATCTTTATGTATTGAATAATGATCTTTCCAATCAATCCCCGTCTTTTCGATTTGTTTTCCAAGTTCTATAACATAAAACGTATCATTTTGAAGTGTTTTTGGAACTATTGAAAATGTAAAAATTATTAATAAAATTACAGCTATAAAACACTTTAATTTTTTCACAACTTACTCCTCTAAAACTTCCTCATTATCTAATATTTCACTATCTTCATATTTTAATTTGTTCAAATTCTTTTGAAGCAAATTTTTAATTACAACAGAATTTGAAATATCTATTTCTTGAATTGCTCTTTTAGAATATTCTTTTAACTTAGAACTCTCTTCTTCAGGAAGCTCATCTAAATTAATTTTTTCACCATTTGATAATTTAAACCAATCTGTTCCATCATAGTAACAATTTTTTGTAATAACTTTTCCATTATTTATTGTGACATAAGATTGTCTATTAAACATACTTGTTCCCATTGAAAAAGTATCTTTTAAATTACAAATCTGAGCAAGTGTTGGCTTTATATCACTTTTACTAACAGCTTCATCTATCTCCATGTTTTCAATTCCTGGAATTCTCATACCAGCTAAAACATTTGAAAACTCAAATTGCATTCTTGCATCATTATAGTCATTTTTATTGTAACCTAAAAATTGAATCAAATTTTCATCATACATTTGCATTCCATAGTGATCACCAAATACAACTATAACTGTATCATCATAAAGACCTTTTTCCTTTAATAAATCAACAAAAATTCCAAAAGCATAATCAGCGTAATTTACGGCTTCTAAGTAATTTCCAAGTTCTGTTCCAGAAAGGTCTCCAACATCTATTGAAACTTTCTTATATTTATCAATTATTCCAGCAAGTTCAAATGGCTTATGACTTGAAGCAGCAACAATATCATATATAACAGGCCCTTCATTTTCATTTACAGCTTGTTCAAACAGATCTATTGTCTGTTTATATAAAAGCTCATCTGACAAATATGTTCTAATCAATTCTGATCTATCATCAAAATTTTCCAAAAATGTCTTTTTGTCTATTGGAAGTTTTGATGTAACATTTTTTCTATTCCAGAAATAAGCGTAATTTCCATGAGCATACATTGTATAATAGCCCTTGTCTTTAAATAATTGGAATATATTATCATAAGTATTTCCATAATATTTAGCAAAAGCTTCTCCGTTTTCTAATGGATAAAGTGAAGTCATAACACTATGTTCAGAGTCGGCTGTAGTAGTATAACTTGTAGCGTGCATATTTTTGATTTCAATATTTTCTTTTAAAAATTTATTTAAATTTGGTGTTATTTCTTTTCCATTAATTTTACGGTCTACAACAAAGTTTTGAACAGATTCTAACTGTAAAATTATAACATTTTTATTCTCAGCTATTCCATTAAAATTCACATTTTCTGGATTTACGTTTGCTTGATATTCCTTAAAATCGTTATATTGTTTTATCATTTCTTCATAAGTTTCATATTTTACATTATCATTATGTGTAATTGCGTTTACAACGTCAACTAAATGGAAACCGTAAATTGTTCCGTATCTTACAGAATTTTTCTTATTATAAATATAACCTGTAACTAATTCTAGTGATTCTGGAATGAAATGATAATATGTACACAAAATCATTATAACTCCTGTCATTGCAAGAATTGGCTTGATTTTGAAATCTTTTACTTTTTTTACTTTTACTTTCTTTCTTAAAAAGAAATATATAAGTATTGGAAAATCAATAAAATAGAATATTTGTCTAAATCTTAGCAATGATGGAATTGCAGCAAAAATTTCGTTTGAGTATTGAAGATTTCCGAGCTTGCATAACAGAAATTATATTTGAAGCATATTCATAATAAAGCTCATCAGCAAACAACAAACAGCTTATCAAAATATTTAAAATTATACCATAAGAAAATCTCCATCTAGAATTTCTAAATAGTAACATCGGAGCTACCATAATTATAATGAAAAACGCTGTTTGTCTTAAGTGCCATGGCCAGATTCCACCATTTTTATAAAATACGGTATTTCCTAAAAATATAATAGTTTTTATGAAAATAATAGCAAAAATGAAAAGTATAAAATATCTAGAGCTAAATATATATGTAAATAGTTCTTTTTTATCTGTTTCTTTAAATTTTGTATAAAGATTATTTATACTTTTTTTTAATCTTCTAATTTTTAATTTTATTTTTCCAGCAAAACTTACTCTTTTAAGAAATTCTCCGTTATTGCTGGACTCAAAATGTTTATTTTCCATTTTTCCTTTTCCTTAAAATTTCAATCTATTTTATTCTATACATTATACATAAAAAATGTCACTTTTTCAATAGTTTTTAAATCAAAATTTTACAATACTTATAGCTAATCCATCTCCAACTGTTGAAACTTGAGTATCAAGCTTTTCATTTGAAATTGCTTCAGCTAAATATTCTCTTAAATGTCTTACAGCTGTTCTTTGTTTATGTTTATTATAATCACTTAAAACATAACCCTTATATAAAACATTATCAGCAAAAATTATTGTTCCTTTTCTTGACATTCTAATTGCTTCTTCTAAAAACATAGGATATTTTCCTTTATTTGCATCAATGAAAATCATATCATAAGGTCCTGAAAGTGTTGGTAAAATTTCTACAGCGTTTCCAATAATGACATTTATATTTTCTTCAATTCCAATATTTTTTATATTTTCTATTGCAATTTTTGCTCTTTCTTCATCTAGTTCAATCGTATCTATTTTTACTTGTTCTCCAACAATTCTTACAAATTGACTAGAGCTATACCCTACAGCTGTTCCAATTTCTAAGATTTTCATTGGTCTTAACTCATCTAAATATTCTTTTATAACATTTAATGTATCATCCATTATTATTGGAACATGGTTCTCTAGAGCCTCTTTTCTTACATTTTCTAAAACATCTAAATTCATTATCAAATCTCCATTTAATAAAATAGGCACCTTTATTGGTGCCTTATTTTATTCTTTATTTGCGCTTCTAGCTGCTCTTTCTCTTTCTTTATTGTTTAAAATTTTCTTTCTTAATCTAATAGATTTTGGAGTAACTTCAACTAATTCATCATCTTGAATAAATTCAATAGCTTTTTCTAGACTCATTTGAATTGGTGGAACTAAACGAAGCGCATCGTCAGATCCTGAAGCTCTAGTATTTGTTAAATGTTTTTCCTTACATACATTTATTGCTAAATCTTCATTTCTAGAATTTAATCCAACTATCATTCCTTCATAAACTTCAACACCTGGTCCTATAAATAAATCACCTTTATCTTGAGCATTATATAAACCATAAGTAATTGATTTTCCTGGTTCAAAAGCAACTATAGTTCCTCTTGTTCTAGCTAAAACTTCACCTTTATATGGTTCATAACCATCAAACATGTGACTCATAACACCGTTTCCTTTAGTATCTGTTAAAAACTCTGTTCTATAACCAATTAGACCTCTTGATGGAATTTTAAATTCAATTTTTGTATGTCCAGTTTCAGCAGGTTCCATGTTTAACATTTCACCTTTTCTATTTCCAATTTTCTCAATAACAGTACCAATACAATCATCTGGAACATTAACAACTAATCTTTCCATTGGTTCACATTTTTGTCCATTAATTTCTTTGAAAATAACTTTTGGTCTAGAAACTAAAAGTTCATAACCTTCTCTTCTCATTGTTTCAATTAAAATTGATAAGTGAAGTTCACCTCTACCGCAAACTTCAAAACTCTCAGAAGAATCTGTTTCTTTAACTCTTAGAGAAACGTTTCTTTCAAGTTCTTTAAATAATCTATCTCTTAAATGACGGCTTGTAACAAATTCACCCTCACGACCAGCAAATGGTCCGTTATTTACACTAAAAGTCATAGAAACTGTTGGTTCATCAATATCAACAAAATCTATCTTTTCTGGATTATTAAAATCACAAATTGTATCACCAATATTTATATCAGGAACGCCTGATAAAGCAACAATATCACCAGCTCCAGCTTTTTCTACTTCAATTCTTTTTAAACCTTCATAAGTATAAAGCTTTGTTACTCTAGCGTTTTCTGTTTTATCAGCTTTGCAAATTGCGATTGGCATATTAAGTTCTAAAGAACCTCTTTCAATTCTTCCGATAGCAATTCTTCCAACATAATCATCATATTCAATATTTGAAACTAACATTTGAGCTGTTCCATCTAAATCACATTTTGGAGGATTTATAGTATTTATTATTGTTTCAAATAATGGTTTCAAATCTGTACCAGGAACATTTAAATCTAAAGTTGATGTTCCTTGTTTTCCGAGAGGCATAAACAACAGGAAAATCTAATTGATCTTCTGAAGCATCTAATTCAATAAATAAATCTAAAACTTCATCAACAACTTTTTCAGGTCTAGCACCAGGTCTATCTATTTTATTTATAACAACAATTGGTTTTAAATTTAAAGCAAGAGATTTTTTCAAAACTTCTCTTGTTTGAGGCATTGCACCTTCAAAACTATCAACTAATAAAACAACGCCATCAACCATTTTTAAAACACGCTCAACTTCTCCACCAAAATCAGCATGCCCAGGTGTATCAACGATATTTATTTTATAGTCTCCATAATGAACAGCTGTGTTTTTAGAAAGAATAGTAATTCCTCTTTCTCTTTCCAAATCATTAGAATCCATAACTCTTTCTTCTACTTGTTCATTACTTCTAAAAATTCCACTTTGTCTTAACATCGCATCAACTAAAGTTGTTTTTCCATGATCAACGTGTGCAATTATTGCTACATTTCTTATCTTTTCGTTATTCATTTTATTTCTTCCTTTTACTTAAAATTTAACTATAATATTATATTACTTTTTCCAATAAAAGTCAACATCTGATACTTAAAAAATCAATCAAAGCCAAAATATCATATTTTGGCTTTGATTAAAATATTTATTGTAATTTCTTCATTTCTTCATAACGTTTAATTTTTCCAGTAGTTGTTTTTATAATTGGAGTTTGAGTAATTGTTAACCCTCTTATTGCCTTATAAAGTGGCATAGTTCTGTTAATTTCTTTAATTTTTTCGTTAATTAAGTTGTAAATTTCTTTTTCATCTTCAATGTTAAACATTTCTTTCATGATTTCTTTGTCATAAACAACTTCGACTGCAATTTTGATGTCATTTTCATCAATTGCATCATTATTAAGAACTGGGTAAATCATTGATTCTGAAACACCTGGAATTTTATTAACTAGATTTTCCATTTCTTCAGGGAAAATATTTTTTCCATTTTT
>CANPWV010000007.1 GCA_947585105.1 uncultured Clostridia bacterium | reverse complement strand
GATAATGGAATGTATAAAATGCAAAATATAGAAAAGCTTTTTTCAACTGTAATATCATTATGCTATGTAGCATCTGGGAAAACAGAAGCTCATTTTGAATTGTATTGTTTCTTATGGGATATATGTGTAGGATCACTATTAGTTGAAGAAGCTGGTGGAAAATGCAATTCATTAGATTATACTGATATTGATTATTCAAAAATTGATAAACAAACGATTATAGCAACAAATAAAAAAATTCATTCTGAATTTGAAAATTTAATAAACATACTTTAAAAGGTATTCAGAATTTTGGACATATAATATGTATAAAAAATAAAGTTCTAATAAAATCTTCAAACGAATAGTATGTAGATATAAAGAATTCGTTTGGAGGTTTTATTTTGTTATGAAGCAAATATCAATTGAAGACCGTGCAGTAAATTTAGCACATTATATTATAGATACAAAAGATACTGTAAGAGGTGCAGCAGCAAAATTTGGCGTAAGTAAAAGTACAGTACATAAAGATGTTAGCCAAAGATTGATTAGTATCAATTATTCGTTGGCATTAGAGGTTCGAAAGATATTAGATGAAAATAAAGCTGAAAGACATTTAAGAGGTGGAAGAGCTACAAAATTAAAGTACGAATTGTGTAACAAAAATAAACAAAAATGTAATATAAATGAAAAGAATGGTGGATAACTTACAAAAAGGTTGATATGACTGAAATAGAAGAAAAACTCCCGTAAAAAATGGCTTTGACAATTGCCTAGACCTGTGTTATATTTTGGGTAGCAAAAGTGCTACAAAATTTTATAGATAGTAGGTGATTATTTTATGGGAATTTACAGATCAGAAATTTCAGATTTAAGAAAAAATATTGGAGATAATATTGGCCAAAGAATAATTATAAAGGAGTCACCAGGAAAACGTAGTAAACCTCTTGAAAAATCTGCTATTATAGAAAATACATATAAAGATTATTTTAGAGTAAAATTTGAAGAGGCTAATCGTGTAGGTTCTTATAATTATACAGACCTATTTACTAAAACAATAGAAGTAAAAATCGATAATGGAAATGGTTTTGAGCCATTGCTTGAACCACAAATAGATATAAAAAGAAGAAAAACAGTTGTATAAATTAAATAAAATAGGAATTATTTTAAAAATCCTCCATATAAATGTAAATATAAAGACATTTAAGGAGGATTTTTATTTATGGAAAAAATAAATATTTATAAAAAGAAATTGTCTAAATCTAAAGAAATTGAGATAAGACAAGATTTAATTGTCCCAGATTCTAAGCAAGATTTGTTAAAAATTTTAGACGAAAATTGTTATTCATATTTTAGCAAAGTAGAAACTCAAACTGGAAAAATAAAAACAAGTGGAAATGTAGATTTATACATATCTTATCTTTCAAGTAGTGAAGAAACTCTTGGACTTCAAACAACTATAAACTTCGAAGATAGTTTGGAAAATAGTATAATTAACGAAAAAACAAATTTAGAATATGATATAAAGCTCTTAAAAAGTGATATAAAAATTATAAACGAAAGAAAGATAAGCTTTACAGGAACTTTAAAAGTAAATTATGATATTTATGGAATAGACGAAGTCCAGATTTTTAATGATTTTAATGATATTGAAGACATCCAAGTTAATTCAAAAAAAGTTAAATTAAATTCATTAATAGGTATAAATTCAAATATAGCAAGCTTAAAAGAGGAGCTAAAAGTTGAAGGAACAGATATCGTTTCAGACATTTTAAAAGTAGATACTGAAATTTCAAATAAAGAAGTTAAAATAAGTTATAATAAAATTTTAAGTAAAGCTGATTTAAATGTTAAGATTTTATATTTGACTAAAGATGGAAGAATAGGAAAAACTGAAGATAAGTTCCCAATAATGAGTTTTATTGATTTAGAAAATGTAAAAGAAGAAAATATTTGCAAAACAGATTATCAAATTAGAAATATTTTACTAAAAATAAATAATGGTGATGAAAATGGAATCACAATTCAAATGGAATATGAGATTTGCTGTAAGGCCTTTGAAAATAGGGAACAAGAAGCAGTATGTGATTTATATTCACTAAAATATGATACAGAATTTAATACAAAAGAAATTGAAATTTCAACTGATTTATCCACAAAAGATGATAAAAAAGTGGAAATTGAAGAAAGAGTAGAATTAGAAAATGTAAAAAATGTTATAGATGTTTTTGGAAAAAGTAGAATTATTAAAAATATTATTTCAAATGATATTTCTAATGTAGAAGGTGAAGTAGAATTAAAAGTTTATTATGAATCAGAAAATAAAATCGGTTTAAATGTAAAAACTGTAACGATTCCATTTATAAGTAAATTGTCAAAGCAAGATGATTTTTCTTGCGACTTCAAAAATGTAGAATATGAGTTAAATGGAGATGTAGTAATTGTTAAAGGAAATGTTGTAATTGATGAAAATCAATCACAAAAAAGTATTCTAAAAGTAGTTCAAGATGTTACTAAAAAAGAATTATCAGTTAGAGATGATTATACTATGATTGTTTATAGTGTAAAGAAAAATGACACTCTTTGGGATATATCAAAAAAGTTTAGAGTAAAGCAAGAAAACGTTATAAATACAAATGATTTAGAGGAGCCATATAACTTAAAATTTGGCGATAAAATGTATATAATAAGGTAGATTGAAAAATAATGGATAAAATTTATTCTAGACCAAGAATAAGATTTAAAAATTTTAAACATATGAATAAAAAGCAAAAGTTAAAATTTGTATTATATCTAATTTTAGTTTTGCTTTTTATTTTTATAATATTTTTTATAAAAGCTGCTTATCCTGTGTTTGTGGCAACCTGTGAAAACGCTGCGACATCTGTTGCTACAAATATTTTAAATAAAGAAGTAAATGAAGTTATGATTATGTACAGTTATGACGATTTAGTAAATCTTGGAAAAGATCAAAATGGTAATATTACTTATATAGAAGCAAAAATAATTCCTATTAATGAAATTGTAGCAAAGATTACAAATAATATACAATCAAAATTAGACTTAAATACAATGATTTCAGTTAATGTAAATTTTGGAACTGTTTCACGGAATAAGCGCACTTTCTGGAATAAGCCCAAATATTAGAGTTGCTTTAGAAAGAGCTGGAAATATAGAAGCAAAAATCGATTCTGAATTTACAGCTGTTGGAATAAACCAAACTGTTCATAGAATTTATCTTGATTTAAATTGCTCTATAGGAATTTTGAGCCCATTTGAAACTATAACAAAAGAAGTTTCATCAAAAGTTTTACTTACAGAAACAGTAATAGTTGGAGAAGTTCCATCAACATATTATAATTATGATAATTTAGGTTTTGAAGATGTACTTACAACAGTAAAATAGTTTTTTATTAAAAAAACTTGACAAATTAGTAAAATCGTAGTATTATATTTATGTTTTAAGAAGAAATTTGTGTTCTCACCTTATTTCGTTTAGATTATAAGGTTAAATATCTAGATTATTTTAATCCGAAAATAAGATATTTATTTAAATTTGACTTCTTAAAACAAGTCAAATTTTTTTGTATTTTAGGAGGTGTTTTACTATAAAACAAGAATTACCTATTAACAGGCAAATTAGAGAAAAAGAAGTTCAAGTAATTGATGAAGATGGAGAAAAACTAGGAATCTTATCACTAGATGAAGCAATAGAAAAAGCTGAAGAAAGAAACTTGGACTTAGTTTTAGTTGCGCCACAAGCTAGTCCAGTAGTTTGTAAAATTATGAACTATGGAAAATATAAGTTTGAGCAAGCTAAAAAAGAAAAAGAATCTAGAAGAAATCAAAAGGCAGTTGAGCTTAAAGAAATTAGAGTAACTCCAAATATTGGTTCACATGACTTTGAATTTAAAAGTAGAAATGCCAGAAGCTTTATAGAAGCTGGAAATAAAGTAAAAATTACTTTGAGATTTAGAGGAAGAGAATTTAATAATGTTAAACTTGGAGAAGATATTTTAAATAAGTTCATCGAGGATTTAAGTGATATTTCAAGTCCAGAAAAAAAGCCTTTGTTAGAGGGTAAAAATTTATTTGTTATATTAGCTAAAAAAGCTTAAATATAATAATGTTAAACTTAAAACTTATAATTGTTTTGGACGAAAGGAGAAAAAAAATGCCAAAATTAAAAACAAACAAAGCTGCTAGTAAAAGATATGGTTTTACTGGAACAGGAAAAGTAAAAAGAACAAAAGCTAATAGAAGACACTTATTAGCTAACAAAACAAAAAGACAAAAAATGACAGCTAGAGTACAAGACGGAATGGTAAGTAGTACTTATAAAGAACATGTTAAGAAATTATTACCATATCAATAATAAAAATTGTAGAATTAGAATTTAAGGAGGAATAAATAATGGCAAGAGTTAAAACAGCTAGAACAACAAGAGCTAGACATAAAAAAGTTATTAAACAAGCAAAAGGTTATTTTGGTGCTAAACATTACAGATATAGAACAGCAAAACAAGCAGTTATGAAATCTGGAATGTACGCCTATGTAGGAAGAAAAGATAGAAAGAGCGATTTTAGAAAATTATGGATTACTAGAATCAACGCTGCTGCAAGATTAAATGGAATTACTTATAGTAATTTAATTTCAGGATTAAAAAAAGCTAATGTTACAATTAACAGAAAAATGCTTGCTGAAATAGCAGTATCTGATCCAAAAGCTTTTACAGAAATAGTTGAAATTGCTAAAAAAGCTTAATTTTTCACAAATTTATAATATATTAAAAATGAAACGCTTGAAAATAGTCAAGTGTTTTATTTTTTGTCTATAAAAAGAATCTATTAAACTTTCTTATCGAAAAAGTTTGATAGATTCTTTTTTTCTACAATACGATATGACATTTTTTTGAAAGAATAAGCTTTATAATATGTTAGGAATGATTATTTATGTTGATGTTGTGTTTATAGAAAATTTAATATTAGATTTTATAATTTTATTTGCAACAGAAATTATTTGCAATAATAAATTTAATTTCTTTCGATTAATCTTTGGAAGCTTTATTGGGAGCCTTTTTACAGTAATTAGTTTTATTTTAGGAATAAATAGTTTTATTTTGAAAATTGTATTTTCATTTTTGATTGTTTTAATAGCTTTTGGGTATAAAAACAAGAAAATTTTTTTAAAAAATTTAGGTGTATTTTTCTTAACAACAATTACATTTGGAGGATCAAGCTTTATGTTTATGTTTTTAGTTGATTCTCAAAAAATAGTTTTAAATGAAGGACATTTTTTAGGATTATATCCAGTGAAAATGGCTTTAATACGGCGGAATTTTTGGATTTTTCTTGATAGTTTTTGTTTTAAAAAGTATTAAGAAAAAATTTCTAAAGTACTGTGATATAGAAATTTGGAATAATGGGAAGATGGTTAAGACAAAAGCACTTATAGATTCGCGGAAATCTTCTTAAAGAAGCGATTTCAAATTTGCCTGTTGTTATCGTTGAAAAAAATGTTTTAAATGGTTTGATAGATAGTTTTGTTTTAGATAATATTAAAAATATTTTAGAGGGGAAGTGGTTAGGAGATTCAAATTCTAAGATATATAATTACAAATTTAGAATTATTCCGTTTGCATCATTAGGAAATAAAAATGGACTATTACTTGGTTTCAAACCTGATTACATAAAAATATATTCTGAAGATGAAATTACTAAAAAAGAAGCAATTATAGGAATTTATGAAGATAATTTATCTGGCTATTCAGATGAATATGGTGCAATAATTGGTTTATAGGTACCATAAAGAAAAACCTAAATAGATTTTGTTTAAAGGAGAGAGTATGGATTTATTAAAAGTATTGAAAAATAAGATTTTGGAAATTTATAGGAAATATTTTGAAAGAGGAAAAAACACTAAATTTCCAGTTTTTTATATTAAAGGAAATCAAACATTACCTCCTCCGTTAGATCCAAAAGAGGAAGAAGAAATTTTAAAGAACTTAGAAAATGATGAAAATTCTAAACAAATACTTGCACAAAGAAATTTAAGATTAGTGGTCTATATTGCTAAAAAGTTTGAAAATACGGGAATGGACTTAGAAGATTTAATATCTGTTGGAACGATTGGGCTTATGAAGGCAATAAATACTTTTAATGTTGGAAAAAATATAAAACTTGCGACTTACGCGTCAAGATGTATAGAAAACGAGATTTTGATGCAACTTAGAAGGACAACAAAAATAAAAACAGAAGTCTCTATCGATGAGCCATTAAATAAAGATGGGGATGGAAATGAGCTTTTGCTTTCAGATGTATTGGGAACAGATGGAGATATAACTTCAAAAAGAATAGAAGATGAAACAGATAGAAAGCTTTTGAGAGCAGCAATTGAGAAGTTGAGTCAAAGAGAAAAAGAGATAATGGAATTAAGGTTTGGAGCAAGTCTTCAAGGAAAAGAAAAAACTCAAAAAGAGGTTGCTGATATTTTAGGAATTTCACAGAGTTATATTTCAAGAATTGAAAAGAAAATTATGAAAAAAATGAGAAAAGATATACTTAGTAAAACTGGCTAAACTATAGGTTTGAAAGCCTATAGTTTAGCCAGTTTTTATATTATTTATATAGTCTTTTTATATGAAGAAGTGCGCTTTTTTCGATTCTGGAAACTTGAGCTTGCGAAATTCCAATTTCTTCAGCAACTTCCATTTGAGTTCTTCCGTTTGAAAAATCTTTGGTCAATAATTGTTTTTTCTTTGTCATTTAAATGTTTTATTGCTTCAGAAATTGTAATCGTTTCAGCCCAGTTTTCATCAGTGTTTTTCTTATCTTTGACTTGATCCATAACATAAATTTGGTCGCTACTGTCGTTGTACACTGGCTCTTGAAGTGAAATAGGGTCTTGAATCGCGTCTAAACTCATTGCGACATCTTCTTTTTCAACACCTAAATCTTTTGCAATTTCTTCAATTGTCGGTTCTTTATTTGTTTCTTTTGATAATTTTTCTTTAGACTGTAAAACTTTGTAAGCTAAATCTCTTATAGAACGACTAACTCTAACTATATTGTTGTCTCTTAAATATCTTCTAATTTCTCCTATAATCATAGGAACACAATAAGTGCTCATCTGAACGTCTAAATCTATATTGAAATTGTCGATTGCTTTAATTAAACCGACAACTCCAACTTGAAATAAATCGTCAGGATTTTCTCCTCTTGTAGTAAACCTTTGAACAATACTTAAAACTAATCTTAAATTTCCGATTTATTAATTCTTCACGAGCTTGTTTATCTCCATTTTTCATTTTTAAAAATAATTCTTTGTTTTGTATAGCATCTAATTTTGGCAATTTTGAAGTATTGATATTAGCAATTTCAACTTTATTAATCATAAATACTCCTTAAAAATTATTTTATTAAAATAAGTATTTCCAAAAAAATGAAAAAATATTCAGTTAAAAAATAAAGGTTTGATAAAATCGTCAAACCTTTATTTTTGGGGGCTTTTTTAATTTCCAAATTTTGCTTTTGCCATAGCTATTTTGTTGCTTTCAGCTTCATCAGTTTTGTACCAACCTCTGTCTTTCATAAGATTGTATAATTTGTTTTGAATGTTTAATTCCTCATTTAGGGCGTTTTGAAATTGAGTGTGAACATCTTGAGATGTAGATTCAATCATTCCATGTAGATATAAATCACAAATTCCTTTTACTAAAAGTAAATGATTTTCCATTAAATCTTTATCTTCCATAATTTCCTCCTTAAAGTAAATCTAAAAATTGATTAAATAAAGTTTCATGTTTTGTTTCTAACTCCTTTAAATAATCTTTTAAAACTTGATCTTGTAATTGGTTTGATGTGTTACAAGCACATTTTTTAAGAAATTGCTCATGGCCTAGAGCATCTTCAACATATAAAAGTTCTTTCCCTGTCAAAGTCTTAATCCTCCTTTAAAATTTTTATTAGTATTTGCTAAAAATTAGAAAATATGTAAAATTTTTTAAAAATATTGAAACTAAAAGTTAAAAAAACTTGTCTTATTAATAGGATTTATAGATTAAAAAAAAACCTAAATTTGTTAGGAAAATATGAGTTTTATAAAATTTGACAAAAACCTAAATTTTTAGTATAATTGTAGTCAATTGATACAATATTCAAGGAGCTATTTATGAACGGTAATATAAATTTTGGTATAGGATTTATTACTGGAAGACCAAATGTATGTAAAATTATAAATTCATATTGTAAATATTTGAATAGTCAAGTTCAAAATTTAGATATTAATGTAAATATTACTGTATTTATATTGTTTGATTTGGGTTATCAATTCACTACTAGAACTGACTTCTATAGTATTTTGCCTGAAACATATAAATATGTTAATATAAAATATATTACTCCTGAAGAAGTTGACGAAACAATTAAAATATTAATATCAAAATATGGTCTAAAAACATCAGAGGCTGAAATATTTACAGGTAAAGGATACGGAAAAGCGAGAAACGCTATTCTTTATTATGCTTTAAAAGAAAAAATTGATTACTTACTTTTTTGGGATGATGATGAATATCCTTTAGCTGTTACAAGAGAAAATGATAAAATTTCTTGGAAAAAACAACCTACTATTTTGAAACATTTAGAAGTTATAAAAGACTCTGATATTACTTGTGGCTATAGATGTGGGGTAATGAGCCCAATACCATATATAAAATATAATAAAGATTTTACAGAAGAAAACTATAAAGATTTTATAAACGGAATTTCAAATGAAGTCATTTCTTGGGATGAAGTTAAAAAAACTAGAAAAAAAGATGGATTTTTAGGATACGCTACAAATGAAATATTAAATTCTGATCCAAGAGTTATAAGTAAAAAAGGAGAAGTTCCAATTATTTACGGATCAAATCTTTGCTTGAATTTGGAACATTTAGATAAAATTCCAGCTTTTTATAATCCGCCTGGTGCTAGAGGAGAAGATTCTATGTTTGCTTGTGCTACGGTTCCAAAAGAAACAAAAGTAACTTCTGTTCCAGTTTATCATTTTCATGATGGATTTTTGAAATTTACTGGATTAATGAAAGATAAATTTCCAACAAAGCCTTTAAGTGTTGAGTTAGAAGATAATGGAATAGAGCAAAGATTTTATAAAGCTACTCTAGGTTGGACAAAATATAAACCATTATATTTTTATATAAATGATAGAAAAAATTATAGAAAAATTATAGATAATTCCTTAAATTATTTAGAGAAAAGTGTTGATATAATGTCAAAGCAATTTAATACTTGCGATTTTAGAAACTTAATTCAAGAATTACAAGTTTATGATAAATCTGTTGAAACTCATTATAATGAATATCTAGAAGTAAATAGAGTTTGGGATGAAATAAAATTTAAAATAAAAGAGGAAAATTAATATGGAAAAAATTAGTATTATAATTCCAGTTTATAATGTTGAAAAATATTTAGAAAAATGCGTGAATAGTATTTTAAATCAAACTTATAAAAATTTAGAAATTATATTAATTGATGATGGTTCAACTGATAATTCTGGAAAAATAGCTAATGATTTATCAAAAAAAGATAATAGAATTAAAGTTATCCATAAAGAAAATGGGGGAGCCTCAACGGCTAGAAATGAAGGTTTAAAAGTTATTACAGGAGATTTTGTTTCATTTATAGATAGTGATGATATAATACCTCCAGATTTTTATCAATATTTATATGAATTAATTAAGAAATATGATTCAGATATTGCTCAATGTAAATTTTTAAGAATTGCTAGTGAATCAATTGATAATACTGATAAAATTTTGAATGAGGCAAATTCAAAAATTGAAATTAGCGAAGAAGTAATAGATGGAAGAGAAGCTACAAATATATATTACGGAGTTGAAGAAGAGCCTTATATTCAAGAAGTTGTTGTAATGAATAAACTATATAAAAGAAAAGTTTTAGATGATGTTACTTTTATTGTAGGAAAAGTTCATGAAGACGAATTTACAACACATAAAATTTTATTTAAGTGTAATAAAATTGTTGTTTCAAATAAATATTTATATGGTTATATTCAATCTGATAATAGTGTTATGAGAAAAGCAATTAAATTAAGTAGAATAAAGAATTGTTTAGAAGCTTCATTAGATTCAATAGAATTTTATAAGAAAAATAATATTGATAATATAATTTATAAAATTTGTATGAGATATTTAAGTAACTGTGTTGAGCTTTCAGGAAAAGTAAGAAAAGAAGAAAGCCCTGATAAAGAAGAAAAGCTTAAGTTTTTAACAGATTCTTTTAGAAAATTTTATGAAGAAAATATAGAGTTAATAGAAAAAAATGTAAAAGATGATGAACTAGAAGTTGTTTTATTAAATCTTATAAAAAGAGTTTATAGTTCAAATGATATAGCTACATTTGCAAATGAATTAAGTTTGCTTATACATGAAAAAGTTAAAAATGAAGATGCTACTACAGAAAATTTAAGATTAAGAGAAATAGTAAATAGCGAAAATAGGGCAAAACTTAAAAATACAAATTTTTCTGTTATTAGTAGTAATTGTAATGGAGGATTTATTCTTCATGATTTAGGTCAAAGATTTAATTCCCCAACAGTTAATTTATATTTATTTCCAAAGGACTTTATAAAATTAGTAAAAAATTTAAAATATTATATGAGTTTAAAATTAAGTTTTGTAAAAGAAGAGGGAAAGAATTATCCAATTGGTGTTTTAGATGATATAAGAGTTTATTTTATGCATTATAAATCAGAAGAAGAAGCCGAAAATAAATGGGAAGAAAGAAAAAAGAGAATTAATTATGATAATATTTTTATAATGATGACAGATAAAGATGGTTGTACTTATGAAGATTTAAAAGAATTTGATTCTCTTGAATATAAAAATAAAGTTGTTTTCACACATTTAGATTATCCAGAGTTTAAGTCTGCTTGCTATATAAAAGGATATGAAAATCAAGTAGAAGTAGGTCATATTTATGAATTTTTAAATGGTGAAACAGGTTTAAAACATTATGACGAATTTGATTATATTTCATGGTTTAATAATGAAAAAGACTAAAGTTTTTAAAGCTTTAGTCTTTTAAATTTAATCTATATCTAATTTCATCTCCTTGAGTTTTTTCATAACCATCGTCATATTCTAAAAATCCATTTTTAGAATAAAAAGCTCTAGCTCTTTCTAATCTATTATAAGTCTCTAAAAATACATAGTCATAGCCAATATTTCTAGCGTAGTCTAAACATTGATTTAATAATTTTTGGGCAATTCCATGTCCTCTATGAGATTCTTTTACATAGATTTTTTTAAGAATGGCGTGTTTATCTGACACTTCAATAATTCCAGTTGTTCCAATAATTTCGCCATTTTCCATAGCAATCCAAAGTTTATTGTTTCCCATACAATATTCGTTATTTTCAGAACTTAAAATATCATCTCCAAATTGGTTAAAACCATATTCACTAACAAGTATTTCATACATTAAATTATTTACATTATTCTTATATTCATTAACATACTCAACAATTTTCATTTTTATTTTCTCCTTTTAATACATTTTTTGCGCAAAAATAGCGCGATAAAACATGTAGATTTTACGCGCTCATTAAGAATTGATTTTAAAAATATATTAAAAGGTTAAAACTTAAAAATCACTCATATTTTGAATTCAGGCGATAAAACGCTACATGAATATTTTATGAAATTTTTCTTATTACTACTGTCATCACTCGATCCACACGTAGACAATTAAATCACCTTCTTTCGTAAATTATATTTTTACAACACATTTATTATAACACATATTTTGCTATTTATCAACATATTTTTTAAATTTTTTTGAAATTAAAAATCACTAACTAATAATAATACTATTTTCTTTAAATATCTCGTTTTTTCTCTTGCTTTCTTAATTTTTTAAAATTATAAAATTAGTATTGTTTTTTATATTTTTTATTGATAAAATATAATATATACTTATGAAAAAAAGAGGAAAATAAAAAATGGATGATAAAAAAGTTATAAAAATAAGCCTAACAACATTATTATTGCTAATTTTTGCGATTATATTATTAGTGGCTGTAATTATAGTTGGAATTGTAATTTTTGAAAAAAATAAAGATGGAAAAAATTCCGAAAATACTAAAGAAGTTTTACAAAACAATCAAATTTCAAACAGCTCACAAAATTTAATAGCTAATGAAACAAATAATAAAACTCAAAATGAGTCAAAAAATAAAGCTTCAAACCAAACTAAAAATAATACTCTAAATGAATCAGAAAGTAGTGGAAATTCTGTTCAATATATCGACAAGCTTGTAGAAAATAAAGGTTATATTTATAACGCTCAATATAGTCCAGAAAATATAATAGATAAAAATTATTTAAATAGTGATGGAAATACTTATAATGTATCAGATATTGTAGTTCCATATATTAATATGGTATCAAATGATGCAAGTAAGATAAATACTGAAGTTCTTGAACTATACAATAATCTTGTGAAAGAATTTAAAATTTGCAGTGAGAATAAAAATAGTTATGTTAAATCAAATTATCAAACATATATTACATCTAACATAGTATCAATATTTATTACAATTCAAAGAGGAGAAGAACAAACTGCTACAGAAGAATATTTATCATATAATTTTGATTTGGTTTCAGGAACAAAGCTTACTTATGATCAAGTTTATACAATTGCTGGAATTTCTAATATTGATGAAGATATAAAGAAAAATATTGATAATTTAGAAGACTTTGATGAATATGTGATTGAAGAAGATAGAAATCATACAAAAGAAGAAGTCGAGGCTAGAAATAGCGAGATTCAAACATGTAAAGATCAAATATTTAATTCATATAAATTAAGTGTTCAAAATAAAAAATTAGTATATTTCTTAAATAGTAATTTGAAATTAAATATTGCTATAGATGTAGTTGTTCCAGAAAACAACGAAAAATATGTGAAAGTAATAACAATTAATTAAAATTAAATTATAGGTGAGAGATTAATGAAACTAAAGATAATTAAAGGAGTAAATGGATTTGGAAGAGAAATTCTAGAAATAGAATCTCGGAAATACAAAATTCGCGATTGGATTTGGAGAAGAAAAGGGAACAGGTGATATTCCAGAAAGAATAAATCCAATGTTTGATGGATTAACAACAGGAAAACCTTCTTATGACGGAATTTTTATATTAAGAAATCCAGAAAATTGTAATTTAATAGATTATTCTTTTAAAGAGATTCCAATTTATATGGAAAAGAAAATGAAAGCAAATTATAATATTTGTATGGATTTTTTTGAATCTCCAAGAAAAGCTGGAATAACAGATATAGAAGAGGGAACTATTAATCATATAAAAGATTTTGAAGTGACTTCATTTATTATAGACCCATCTAATTTTAATACACATATAATTAGATTTAAAGATAAAGAAGGAAAGACTTTAGTTGTTTGTGGTGATTTTAGAAATTATGATGGAATTTATGGAAGAGAAAAATTACATGGCGCTTTATCAATAATTTCTAATTCAGATGTTTTAGTTATAGAAGGAAAATATCTAGGAAAAACAGGGCTTGAACATAGTTCTGATAAAGATGTTCTTGAAAAATTAAGAAATATTATGAAGTTTTACAAACAAATCTTTATTATTCAATCTGAGACAGATTTAAATATGGCAAGAACTGTTTATCAAGCCGCTATAAAGTCTAAGAAAATATTTATAGAAAGTACATTTCTTTGCAACTTAGCTACTGTTGCAAATGGAAGTTGCCCAACTCCATTTACAGAAAAGAAGGTTTATAGCTATAATCCACTTGTCTTAGAAAATAATGATTTTGAGTTTAAGAAAAAATATGTTACACCATTTTATATTAGTAGCGCAATTAACAAAATGAAAAAAGAAAAATATGTAATGAATATTACAAAAGATATGGTTCAAGATATTCAAGTATTTGAAAAAGAAGGGAGTTTCTATGATGCTTGTGTTATAATGGCTGAATGGAAAGGTTTTATTGAACAAGATGAAGAATTAGAAGAATTTATAAACATTCTTAAAAACTATGACATGGATTATTATGAATTATATACACATGGTCAAGTTAATATGAATTTATTAAAAGAAATTATCTTTAAATTGAAACCAAAATTTGTTGTTCCATTAGATTTTAGTGAAGAAAAAAATGTAAAAAATGAATTATACAATTTTAGAATTTTAGAGCAAAATGAAGAATTTGAGATATAAATAAAAACGAGTAGGATTTACTCGTTTTTATTTATTTTACTTCATTTAATTTTTTAGCTAAACTTGATTTTTTTCTAGAAGCTGTATTTGCTTTTAGAACACCTTTTGAGCAAGCTTGATCTACTTTTTTAACTGCATTTTTGAAAGCAACTTCAGCTTTAGTTTTATCACCATCTTCTACAGCTTTTTCAAATGATTTAACAGCTGTTTTATAAGCTGATTTAACCATATTATTTTCTAAAGTTTTCTTTTGAGTAATTTCAACTCTTTTAATGGCTGATTTAATATTTGGCATGGTATTTTGCACCTCCTTGTAAAATTCAAGTCAATTTCCTAACTATTTTAACATGTTATACAGAAAAAAGCAAGTATTTTATCAAAAAATATGTAAAAAGTTGAATTTTACTTGAAAATCGTAGGCTCTTATGATATATTAAATAAGAATATTATTTAGGTAAAAAATTGTACATAGGAGGTAACAAAAGTGATAGCTATAGGCGCTGATCATGGCGGTTTTAAGTTTAAAGAAGAGATTAAAAAATATTTAGATGAGACAGATATAAAATATAAAGATTTTGGAACTTATAGTGAAGAAAGAACAGATTATCCAATTTATGCTGAAAAAGTTTCAAAATCTATTCAAAATAAAGAATGTGAAAACGGAATTTTAATTTGTAAATCAGGAGCTGGAATGACAATTGCAGCTAATAAATTCAAAGGAATCAGAGCTACAATAGGATTTAATCAAGATGTAATTAAAGCTTCAAAAGCTGATGATAATATAAATGTTTTGGTTCTTTGTTCAGAATATATGACAGTTTCACAAGCTATTGCAATTGTTAGAGTTTGGCTTGGTACTCCATTTAAAGGTGGAAGATATGAAGAAAGATTACAAATGATTGAAAATATTGAAAAAAAAGAGATGAAATAGAAAGGGAAAATTATGTGGGGTGACATTGTAATTGCGTTTACGATAGCCTTTTTAACAGCTTTTATGACTACACCTTATACAATTCGTTTGGCTAAAAAAGTTGGAGCTGTAGATACTCCAAAAGATGAAAGACGAATTAATAAAGTTAACATGACAAGACTTGGTGGACTAGCTGTAATATTAGGCTTTCTAATCTCAGTAGTATATCTTTTTACTGTAATGGTAATTGAAAAACAAATTAATTTATTAGAAAACAATTATCACTATAAATTATTAGGATTTGCGATTGGTGGGCTAATTATTAGTGTTGTTTGTTTTATAGATGATATAAAAGGTGTTCCTGAAATTATTAAATTAATTGCTCAAATAATTGCTGCTTGTATAGTTGTAAAATCTGGAATAGTTATTGATAATGTAAGGATTCCATTTTTAAATAAAATTACTAATGAAATTTTTTATTATATTTTGACTGTTGGTTGGATAGTAGGAATTACAAACGCTATTAATTTAATTGACGGTTTAGATGGACTTTCAACTGGAATTACGCTTATATCATGTATTTCATTGCTTATAATATTTTCATTAAATGGTTCATCTTTAATTGCTGTAATTTTAATAACAGCTTTAGCTGGTGCTTTAGTTGGATTTTTACCATATAATTTTAATCCTGCTAAAACTTTTATAGGTGATACAGGTTCAAACTTTTTAGGTTATTGTTTATCAGTAATTTCAATAATAGGAATCGCTAAAACTTATACAGCCATCGTAATTGTAGCGCCAATAATAGTTCTTGCGCTTCCAATATTTGATACAATTTTCGCAATTTTCAGAAGATTGATAAAAGGTCATTCTTTGAAAGCAATTTTAAAACCTGATGCTAATCATTTACATCATAAATTATTGAAAGCTGGCTTTACTCAAAAACAATCAGTTCTTATATTATATGGAATTACAGCAATGCTTGGATTCTTTGTTATAATATGGATTGACAGTGGAATATGGAAGGCTTTATCATTTGCTATAATGATCACAATTATTATTTTAGTTGGCTATAAAGAATTTTTCAAACAGAGATTAATCGAAGATAGTGATGAAAATTTAACAGATGAAGAAAAAATAAACAAGGAGAAAAAGACAAAATGAAATTGATAGTAGGGCTTGGAAACCCTGAAAAAGACTATTCTGGAACCCGTCATAATATGGGTTTCAATGTTTTAAACCTTTTAGCAAAAGAATATGAAATAGATATTTCAAGAACTAAATTTGAAGCAGAATATGGAAGTGGAATAATTGAGAATGAAAAGGTTATTTTAGTTAAACCTCAAACTTTCATGAATTCAAGTCGGTAGATCTGTTATAGAATTTATTAATTTTTATAAAGTTCCAATTGAAGATTTAATTGTTGTATATGATGATATGGACATTGATATTTCAAGTATTAGAGTAAGAAAATCAGGAAGTCCGGGAAGTCATAATGGAATGAAATCAATAGTAAATATTTTAGCTGATGATAGATTTCCTAGAGTTAGAGTAGGAATTGGTAAACCTATTTATGATGATGATTTAATCAATTATGTAATAGGACCTATTCCAGAAGAAGAACTACCTGGGCTAAATGAGGGAATAACAAAGGCAAAAGAAGCGATTGTAGAAATCTTAAAAAATGGAATTGATTCTGCAATGAACAAATTTAATTAAGGAAAGACAATGAAAGAAATTTATATTTTAGAAAACGAAGAAATTAAAAAGATTTATTTAATTGAAAATAATGTTATTATAGAAAAACATGAAGAAAGTAAAGAAAGTCCTATGCTTGAGGGAAATATTTATATTGGTAAAGTAAATAATGTTTTACCTCGGAATGCAAGCGGCTTTCGTAAATATTGGAAGTGGAAAAAACGCTTTTATTCATTTAAAAGATTTATTACCAAAAGTAGATGTAACAAAAGAAACTGAAAAAGTAAATCAAAATGAAGATATTAGAAAAATTATAAGACCTGGAGATCCAATTTTGGTTCAAGTAACAAGAGATAAGAGCTATAAAAAAGGAGCTAGAGTTACAACACATATAAGCTTTATTGGTAGATTTTTTATTTATATGCCAAATTCTCCATTTGTTGCTGTTTCTCAGAAAATCGAAGATGAGAAAGTAAAAGCTGAATTAAAAGAATTTGTTATAAATAATCTTCCAAAAAATACAGGTGGAATAATTAGAACAAATTGCTTAAATGTAAGTAAAGAAGAAATCTTAGAAGACATAAAAAAGCAAATTGAAGCTTGGAACAAATTAGTTGATACAGAGCTTGAAGATTATCCAAAAGAAATTTTTAATAATGGCGGAATTATTAGAAAATACATAGTTGACAATATAGACAAAAACTTAGATAGAATCGTAGTTTGCGACAAAAATGTGGAAAAGTCAGTCAAAGAATTTCTTAAATGTGAAAACAAAGATATAAAAGTTGTAATTGACGATAAATATTTAGAAAAATTTGATTTTCAAAATCAATTGAAAAAATTTGAAAATAGAAAAATTTGGCTTGATTGTGGTGGTTTTATTACTATTGATAAAACAGAAGCTTTAACTGCAATTGATGTCAACTCTGGAAAATTTATTGGTAAAAATAATTTAGAAGATACTGTTTTTACTGTAAACAAGGAAGCTACTATAGAAATTGCTAAACAACTTAGAGCGCGCGATATTGGCGGAATTATTATAATAGATTATATAGATATGTATGTAGAAGAAAATAAACAAGAAATCATTAGACTTATGGAGCAAGAGATAAAAAAAGATAGTTCAAAAGTTCAAATCGAAGGATTTACGAAATTGAACTTATTAGAAATGACAAGAAAACACGTATATAGTTCATAGAAAGGTTTTTATTTATGAAGGTAGGATTTGTATCTTTACGGGTGCAGTAAAAATTTAGTTGATACAGAAATGTGTATTGGGCTTTTTAAAAATCAAAATTTTGAGATTGTTCAAGATAGTAGAAAAGCTGAGATTATAATTGTAAATACTTGTGGGTTTATAGAATCTGCAAAACAAGAGGCGATTAATACAATTTTAGAAATGGCTGAACTAAAGAAAACAGGAAATTGTAAATATTTAATAGCAATGGGCTGTTTAGTTCAAAGATATAAAAACGACTTGGAAAAATTGCTTCCAGAAGTTGATTTATTTTTAAGCCTAGATGATTATAAAGATATGTGGTTTCAGATTTGCAAATTGATTGGAAGAAAAATAGATGTGTCTTCTAAAAATACATTAGAATATGAAAATAGAATTATTTCAACTGGAAATAAAACAGCTTATTTAAAAATTGCTGAAGGTTGTAGTAATAATTGTACATATTGCGCAATTCCATATATTCGTGGAAAATATATAAGTAGACCATTTGAAGAAATTATTGAAGAGGCTAAAAACCTTAAGAAAAATGGAATCGAAGAAATTATTGTAATTGCTCAAGATACTACAAAATATGGTTTAGATTTATATAACAAAAAGAGATTGCCAGAGCTTTTACAAGAGATTTCTAATATTGGTTTTAAATGGGTTAGATTTTTATATTCATATCCAGAAGATATAACTGATGAACTTATTGAAGTTGTAAGAAAAAACGATAATATTTGTAATTATTTTGATATTCCAATTCAACATTATTCAAATACTGTTTTAAAGAGAATGAACAGAAAAAGTAATAGTGAAGAATTAGATAATTTACTTGAAAAATTAAGAGAAAAAATTCCAGATGTAATATTAAGAACTACTTTAATTGTAGGATTTCCTGGAGAAACAGAAGAAGACTTTTTTGAGTTATATGAATTTGTAAATAGAGTAAAATTTGAAAAACTTGGAGTGTTTAAATATTCAAAAGAAGATGGAACACCAGCAAGTAGATTAAAAGATCAAATTCATCCAAAAACAAAAGAAAAAAGACGAAATTTAATAATGTCATTAGAGCAAAAAATTTCAGAAATAAAGTTAGAAGAAAAAATCGGAAATGTTTATGAAACTTTAATAGACGGAATAACAGATGATGGAAAAAATTATATTGGCCGTTCTTACATGGACATACCAAATGAAGATGGAGTAATTTATATTCCTAAAACAAAAGAAAATTTAGTTGGAAAATTTGTAAAATCAGAAATAATAGATGTTTTAGGCTATGATTTAATTGGAAAAATTGTATAAGTAAGGGTTGAATTATGAAAAAAATTTTAAAATTAATAGTAGTTTGTCCAATAATAATTGGAATTATTATTGCAATTTCAATTACAGTAAAAAATAATCTAAATAAAATTAATGAAGAAGAAAAAATTAAGAATATATTTGGAAATTTATCTAGTAAATCATCAGAAGTTACTAAATTTTATACTTATGGAACATCTTTAAATATAGAGACTAGAATAAATGGAATAGAAGAAGATAATTTTGAAGGTGCTAAACTTATTTTAACAGATGGAGAAAAATTTGAAAAAACTTATTCATTAGAATATACATTTGATGATTCTGGAGTTTCTTTTTCAACAGGAAATGTTATAAATAAAGCTATAAATTTAGATGAATTTGAAAGTGGAAAAAAATATTATTTTAAAATAAGAGTTAGAGTAAATAACAGTAAAGATTATAAATACTACACACTTGAAAATACAAGCCCTTATAAAAACATAGAATATTACACATTAACAAAAGATGGAAAAAATAATAAAATTAATATAAAGTTTGAAAAAAAAGATTATGAAGGAAAAAAATATAATTATTTGAGCTTAAATGTCTCAGAATCAAAGCTTCCAGACAATGTTTATGATATAGTAATAGATAGTGGCCACGGTGGATCTGAAAAAGGAAATACAAATGGCGAATATAATGAGAGAGATTTAATGTTAGAATATGGAAAAGCTTTAAAAGAAAAACTAGAAGAAAAAGGTTATAAAGTTAAATTAGTAAGAGATAATAATGATTCAGAACTTATGACTGAAAAAAATTCGTATGATGAAAATGGAAGAATACAAGTTGCTTGTAGAACTAAAGCAAAATATATGATTTCTCTACACAATACTGATGGAGGCTATTCTGGTTTTGAAGTTTATATTCCAAATAATTCTGATAGAACTCTTGCTAAAGCAATTGCTGATAAGCTTTACAATGAAACTAATTTAGAATATTCAAATAATAAATTATATAAAAAAGAAGATGGAATTTATCTGGAAAATTATGATAAAGAATCAATTAGAGTAAATAATGAAAAAATGCAAAAATTGGGAGTTGAGCCATATAACCTAACTCTCGATACTCCTATGATTTTTACAATTAGAGAAGTTGGAGGAATTGCTACAAACGCTTATGTAGACGGAAGAGATTCTAGATATAGTAAAAATGAATTTTATGACTCTAATCAAGGAATTGAAAGTTATAGAATTAATGTTGGAAATATAAAATCAGATATAGATGTTATTTTAAGTCAAAAAGATCAAATTGTTAAATCAATAGCAGACTGTTTTTAAATACAAATGAATGGAGAAAAAGATGGAAGAATTAATTGATTATGTTACAAAAACTTTTGATGTGAAAACTTTAAGAATTGTAAACTTTATGGAAAGAACAAATTTACTTGTCTCTGAAATGAAGGTAGATAGTGTAAAAGAAGGAGATAGAGTGGTAAATAAGCCATCTCCAAATATTATAGAAATATCATATTTAAGATTATGTGATGAAGATCCAGATTTTAATCATAACATTATGGGTGAGATTTATCTTCATTATTTAGAATATATTTTAAGAGATGTTAGAGCTAATTGGAGAATTGACACAAATAGGTTAAATCAAGACTTGAATGGAAAATGCGCTTATTGTAATATTCCACTTAAAAGTTGTCCAATGAAAGTTTTGGGCTATATTAAAAAATGCGTAAGAGACAGTAATCTTAATGAGCCAATGTTTTTCTATAATTTAATGAAAGCTATAGAGCCTGTAGATGAAGGAAAAGCTAATGATATAGAGGCTTCAAATATTGCTGACAAGATTTTATATTTGTGTAAAACACCTCTTGATTTAAGAGGAGCTGAATTTTTATTAGATACAAATTCAGTTAGAATCACTGGAAGAGATTCAGGAAAAATTTATTATAAAACAATTGATTTTGATGTAAAGAAAATTTCATTTATAAATAATTTAAATGATTATTTTAACGAAGATGGCGGAATTAGTGGAAGTTTTGATATAACAGATCCTAAAATTTCTAATAATTATTCATATATGTTTGAAAATAATCCGGTAGAGCTTGCTGTAGCTATTAAAGATTTATGTGATAATTCAAAAGTTAATTACCATCTTGTATTTAACAAAATTTATCCGAAACTTGGAAGATTTGAAAATATCTCTAAACTTGCTTACTACAAGGAATATATGAACAAACTAGATACTTCATTAGATAATAATGAAAATATAACAAAAGACATAAAAGAAGTTTTAACATATATTAGAAATTATGACAAAAATCAAAAACTCCCTTACATACAATTTAATTTCTTAGTGTACACAAATAATTCTTTGATTTTAGACAATATTATTTCAATTTTAAACAAATATTGTAGGACATATAATTATTTGTCAAATAAAAATATTACATATGTTGATGTTGAAAGATTTATAATGAGGTCAAAAGATAGTTTTGACGTAATTTCTCAATTAGAGAGAATGTATAATGAAAATGATTTTATTGTTTTTGCAAACATTGATAAAGCTATAAATATCAACGAATATAGGCTAGAAGCTTTCTTCCAAATGGTAGGAAAACTTTATGACAGAAACAGAAGAACAATTACGCTTTTTAGTGGAGACAGAAAAGTCTTAGAAAAATTAATTAAAAAGTATGATTCTGTAACTGGAATGTTCAATCACGTAATAGATACGGGAAATTATGAAGCTGAAATTGTTAAAGATAAAATTTGTAAAAAAGTTAAAAAAGTTGGAAATTTATCTAATTCAGCTAAAAATAAAATTAGCGAATATGTTGATAAAAATTATAAAGCCGGAACTCAAAATGAAGCGGAATTTATTGACAAAGCTTATGAAGCTATAATTTTTGATAAATTTAAAACAGAATATGATAATGATAATATTGAGCCCGAAAATGTTGAAATAAATACTAATTCGCCAAAATTAGAAGAGGCTTTAGAAAAATTAAATAAATTAGTTGGTGTTCCAGAAGTTAAAGGAAAAGTTAATGAAATCTTAAGATATGTAGAATATCAAAGAAAAATTGGTGAAGAAACAAATATCAATTGCAACATGATATTTAAAGGAAATGTTGGAACAGGAAAGACTACTGTAACTAAGATTATGGCTGAAATTTTACATTCTATCGGAATTATAAAAACAAATAAAGTTATTGAAGTTACAGGAAAGGACTTAATTGGAAGTCATCTTGGAGAGACAGCGCCAAAAACAGGAAGAATTATTAAAAGCGCGATTGATGGTGTTTTAGTAATCGATGAAGCAAACACAATCATGACAAGTAAAGGAAACGCTGATTTTCCATTAGAAGCTGTTACAACACTTTGTGAAAATATTGATAGATATAAAGACAGATTGGTTGTAATTCTTGCTGGTGATATAAAAGAAATGAGTGGATTTTTATCAAAATATCCAGCTTTATCTTCTAGAATGGGCTTTGAAATTGGATTTGATGATTTTTCAGTAGATGAATTAGTTCAAATTTTCAAAGGAAAACTTGACGAAAAAGGCTATACAATTGAAGATGATGCTTTAAAGAGAATTACTAAAAATATAGAGAGAACAAAAATTGCTAGAAACTTTAGCAACGCTAGATATGTTGATAATTTAATAGAAAAGTTAATTTTAGCTCATGCTTGTTCTGAAAACAAAGAAGAAAAAGATTTGAAAAAACTTGTTATTCAAGATGTAGAAGATGCTGAAAGTTCTAATAGTGAAAAGAATAAAACAGTTGACGATATTTTAAAAGAGTTAAATTCATTAATTGGTTTAGCTGATATTAAAAAGGTAATTGATGGATTTGTTTCAGTTCTTGAATTCAACAAGAAATTAAACCGTAAGACAGATTTTAACATGCACATGATTTTCAAAGGAAACGCTGGAACTGGAAAAACTACTGTTGCAAGACTAATAGCAAACATTTATTATTCACTTGGATACATAAATAAAAACAAAGTTGTTGAAGTTCAAAGTCAAGATTTAATTGCTGAATGGTTAGGACAGACGGGACCTAAAACTCAAGCGGTTATTGAATCAGCTTTAGATGGAGTTTTATTCATAGACGAGGCTTATTCTTTAATGGAACACAGAGGAACAAACGCTAGTTATACAGCTGAAGCAATTGCAACTTTACTTAAAGCTATGGAAGATTACAAAGGAAGGTTAATTGTAATTTTTGCCGGCTATACAGAAGAAATGATGCAATTTAGAGATTTAAACCCTGGTTTAAAATCAAGAATTGGTTTTGAGCTTACATTTACAGATTACACAGTAGATGAACTTGTTCAAATTTTCGAGAAGAAAGTTCATGACCAAGAATTAGAAGTTGACAAAAAGGCTTTAAACAAAGTTAGAAAAATATTAGAAGAAGCAAAGAAAATTGAAAATTTTGGTAATGGTCGTTTTGTTGATAATATGGTTCAAAAAGTTATTATTGAACATGCAAAAAGATTGAAAGACGAAAATAATTTAGAGGTTTTAAAATTGATTACAGAAGAAGATATTTCGAGCGAAATCAAGCCAGAAAGATCTAAAAACAAAATTGGATTTTAAAAATATTTACTTGTATATATATAATCTCAAAAAATATGCTCGGCTCAATACATGTTTTAGAATCAAGTAAATATATATGTTTTCCCAACTCCTCCCACCTTCGCACAAGCTATTAACTTTAATGATTTGAAGTCTAAAATCTTTAAAGTTTATAGCTTGTAAGCTCGGCGGTCCCCACAGCGGTCGCTTGGTCAAACATATATATTTACTTGTATTAAATTATAAATTCACAAACATTTCATATAAATTGACTTGAAAAATGACGAAAAATGTTATATTATGTAATAAATTTTAAAATGAATAGGAGAGAAGAAAATATGGAAAAAACTTATATTTTTGGACATAAAAATCCAGATACAGACAGTATTACATCAAGTTTAGTTATGGCAAATTTAGAAACAAAATTAGGAAGAAATGTTGAAAGTTGTGCGCTTGGTACTCCAAACAAAGAAACAGAATATGTTTTGAATTATTTGGGAATTGAAGCACCAAGAGTTTTAGGAGAAAATGAAGTTCCAGATGGTTCAAATGTTATATTAGTAGACCACAATAATCCTGAAGAAACAATTTCAAATATAGATAAAGTAAATGTCTTAAAAGTTGTTGATCACCATTGCTTAAAGCTTTCAACATCATATCCTTTATATTATAGAGCTGAGCCTGTTGGTTGTACAGAAACAGTTATGTATAAATTATATAAAGAAAATGGAGTAGAAATTGATAAGAAAAATGCTACATTAATGTTATCAGCTATTATATCTGATACATTATTGTTCAAGTCTCCAACTTGCACACCTGAAGATGTTGAGATTGCAAAAGAATTATCAAAAATTGCTGGAATCGACTGTGAAAGCTATGGTTTAGAAATGTTAAAAGCTGGAACAGATTTAAGTTCATTTACAATAGATGAGATTTTAAGTTTAGACGCAAAACAAGTAAGCTTGAAAGACGTTAAAACTGTTATAAATCAAGTAAATACAGCTTCAATTCCAGATGTTATGGAATTAAAAGAAAAATTAGAAGCTGGAATGACTGAGCAAATTGAATCAAAAGGTTTAGATTTATTTATGTTATTGATTACAGATATTGTAAACAGCAACTCACAAGTTATTGCGCTAGGAAAAAGAGCTGATTTAGTTGAAAAATCTTATGGTGTAAAATTAGAAAATAATACAGCTTTATTAAAAGGCGTTGTATCTAGAAAGAAGCAAGTTATACCAGTTATGACAGAAAACGCTTAAAAATTAGGCTTGAAATTATTTAGACTTATTGATAGAATGTAATTAGCTATAATAAAAATAGAAGGGAGCGATTATTATGATAAATCTAACAATAACAGACAAGGAGCTAAAAGTTACAGATGCTATTAAAAATTACATTGAAGAAAAATTAACTAGAGTTGAAAAATATTTTGGAGACGAAGAAATTTTAGTAAATGTAAAGACAAAAGCTGAGAGAAATAATCAAATTGCTGAAATGTATATTACAGTAGCTGGAAGCAATTTTAAAGCTGTAACAGAGGAAAAAGATTTATATGCTTCAATTGATAAAGATATAGATATAATTGAAGGACAAATAAGAAAAGTAAAAACTAAAAAAGAAAGAATGCAAAAAGATAATTCAATTAAACAAATCACTTTTTCAGGTGAAGAAGAGATTGGACTTGAAGATGAAGTTTTAAAAACTTTATATTATGATATAAAGCCAATGTCTATTGAAGATGCAAAAATAGAATTAAAAGGAAAACAAAATAATTTATTCTTACCATTTGTAGATAGTTTAACTGGAAAAGTTTGTGTTATTTATAAATTAAATGACGGAAAAAATTTCGGTGTAGTAGAACCAGAAGCGTAAAACAAAAATAAATCCCTAGCAATTAATTTGCTAGGGGTTTTTAGATTAATTTTCTGAAAATTAATAGACAATTAAAAAAATATATATTATAATGATTAAAGAAAAATAAAAGTTTAGGTAAAATCAATAATTTTAACGAAAGGATCTCTAATAATATGGAATCAAAAATATATACATTTGATGAAATAAAATTAATTACAAAATCAGTATTTGAAAAATACGATATAAAAAAAGCTTATTTATTTGGTTCTTATGCTAGAGGAGAAGCTAATTCAGATTCAGATATAGATATAATGATAATAAAAGAAGGTTCTAAAATTGCTACATTATTAAATTTGGCTGAATTTGAAACTGAATTAAAAAAAGCGTTAAACAAAAATGTTGATGTAATTATCGAGGAAACTTATTTAGATGACACGGTGAAAGAAAATAAATATGGGAAACTTGCAAAAGATTTGTTTTTTAATCAAGTAAAAAAAGATAGGAGGTTATTGTATGACTAATTTTGATAGAAAAACAACTATATTATTACATATACAAAAATATTGCGTAGAAATAGAAGAAAATTTCAATTTTTTTGGTACGCAAATTGATACTTTTAAAAACAACAATATTTTTAGAGATTCTGTGTCAATGAAAATATTTCAAATAGGTGAACTAACTAAAGAGCTAAGCAAAAACTATAAAGAATATATTGAAGAAACAGAAAATCAAATTCCATGGAAAAATATTATTAAAATGAGAGAAATGTTTGCTCATCATTATGGTAATATGGATTTAGATATAATATTTAATACAGCAATTCAAGATGTACCAAAGTTAAATCAATTCATAAAAAAAGAGCTTGGAGATATTATATAGATTTTTAAATATTTAAAATAAATAACCTAGTAAATAGTTAATTTACTGGGTTATTTATTTTTTATTTCATATGTTTTAGAGCAAATTCACAAGCTGAAATTACAAATCCATTAAAACTATATTCTTTTTTATTTTTTCCTTCATTTGCTTTATTTACTATATCATTTATAGCTTCATTAATTTCTACTGGAAATCTTATAGATTTATAAATATTAGCTTCTGCTGATTTTTTCATTACAAATTTTTCCATAATTACCTCCGATTTTTTTATTTTTATACAAATTTTATATAGACATTTTAATTGAAATGTGATATAAAAAATATAACTGAAAAACAGTTATATTTTTTATATATATTTTTACGAAAGAAAGGATGGTTTAACAATGAAAAATCAAAAAGGAATAACTTTAATAGCTTTAATAATAACAATCATAGTTTTACTAATTTTGGCAGGTGTGTCAATATCTTTAGTTGTAGGAGATAATGGAGTTTTAACACAAGCTCAAAATGCTAGTAAAAAAACAACTTCTGCTAGTGAAAAGGAAGCAATAGAATTTGCAATTTCAGATGTTCAAGTAGATATTTTAACAGGTGAAGAAGTTCCAAAAAGTAAATATTTAGGAAAAGCTTTATCAAAAAGAACATTAGGTAATACAACAGAATGGGGCGTTGTAACTGTTGATGGAAAAAATTATGATAATGGTTGGTATTTATTAGAAAAAGGAAATGAAATAGAAGGCTATGGAAAAGCAAAACAAAGTTGGTTAATAAATTATAATACTGGAGAAACAATAGAATTAGAAGAAGGAAAATATAGTAAATTATCAGCTGAAGATGTTGAGAATCAAGTAGCAAAGACAAATTTAATTTTTAATTTGGATTCTAATTTAATAGATATGGCTAAAAATGAAGAGGGAGAAGTAACAAAAGAGTCATTTGAAAGTTTATTAGATGAAAATTCTGAATTAGTAAATTTTGACTGGAATGGAACAACAAGTGGAGTAACAAAAACATCATTTAAGTTTGATGGAATAGACGATTATGCAAAAGTAAATTATAGTAATGAAAGTAAAAAAGAAATATTAAAGAATAATGGATTTACTTTTGAATTTTATGGGGTCTTATCTAATGGAAAAATGAGATTTTCTAATTCTTCAAAAGATAATGGTTTAAAATGGTCTGGGCTTTTTGGAGCTGGTGAACCTGAAAAGGTTGAAGGTTTTCCAATGAGTTTTATAGTTGGAGATAATAATGGATATCCAGATACAATTATGTGGAGGACGGGAACTGGAGGATTTGAATCAGAATTGAGCGATGAAAATTATATGTATAATCAATATCTGGAACTTTCTGACTATGGAATTGACTTAGATTTGGAGAATGGTACATTAATTTATTTAACTATAACTTTAGATACTTCTAAAATTTTTAAGACTAATGGAGATGAAGAATATTATAAGTGTTCTTTTTATGCCAATAATAAAAAATTAGATGATTTTGGGTACAATGTAAAAGGTTGGAATTATTTTTGTGAAAATGATCTAACAAGAATTAATTTTTTTTCTTTAGGTATGGTTATGGATTATGGTGGGTGCGCTGATTTATTTTGTAAATTAGATTGTTATGCACTTCGTCTATATAATAAGAGCTTATCAGATACAGAAATTGAACAAAGTTATAATGATACAGTCGCTGCACATAATAAACTTGTGGCTGATGAGTCAGAAAATGAATAACGAGAAATTTTTGTTTCGACAAAAGTAGTGGTTTTTTATTGGGGGAAAAGGAGTAGAGAAAAGCGAATAATATATTAGCTTGGACAAAATAAATGTAGTAATAAAAAGGAGAAAGTTTTGAATAAGGCTTTCTCCTTTTTTTATGTCTTAGCGTATTTTACAAAAGGAGGGAAAATATGAAAATTGATCATTACATTGACGAGAAAACTTTGAAAGTCTACTTGACAGAAGAGATAGACCATCATACTTCATCAATTATAAGAACAAGATTAGACTATGAAATTTCAAGGTTTAGACCAAAAAAAGTTGTTATTGATTTAGAAAAAGTAAAGTTTATGGATAGTGCGGGAATTGGCCTTATAATAGGAAGATTTAAGGTTGCTAAAAGTTATGGAGGAAGTTTAGAAATTGAAAATTCAAGTGATAAATTAATGAAAATTTTTGAAATGGCTGGACTTCCTAAAATTATTGATTTTAAAGAAAACAAGAAAGAAGAGGTTATTTAAAATGGACAATGTTAAAAATGAAATGAAATTAGAATTTTCGAGTAGGTCTGCAAATGAAGCTTTTGCAAGAATTTCAGTTGCTGCTTTTGCTTCACAATTAGATCCTACAATTGAAGAATTAGCTGATATAAAAACTTCTGTATCAGAAGCTGTGACAAACTCTATAATTCACGCGTATAACGGAAAAGATGGAATAATTAAAATACATAGTAGATTATATGAAAATGAAATTGAAATAGAAGTAATTGATACAGGAAGTGGAATAGAAAATGTTGAGGAGGCGAGAGCACCTTTGTTTACTACAAAAAGCAGTTTAGAACGTTCTGGAATGGGCTTTACTATTATGGAAAATTTTATGGACGAATTAAAAGTAGAGTCAGTTGTTGGACTAGGAACAAAAGTCTATATGAAAAAATTAATAAAAACAAAGGAATTGGAGGCAAACTAAAGAAAATGAGAACAGAAGAAAAAGAATTGATAAGAGAGGTACAAGCTGGAAATCAAGATAGTTTAGATGTTCTTATTAAGAAGAATAATGGACTTATTTGGTCTATTGTTAAACGTTTTTTCTGTAGAGGCTATGATTTAGAAGATTTATATCAAATAGGAAGTATTGGCTTTATAAAATCTGTTAAAAGATTTAATATCGATTATGACTACAAACTTTCAACTTTTGCTGTTCCATACATAATGGGAGAAATAAAAAAATTTATTAGAGATGATGGAATGATAAAAATAAGTAGAAAAGTTAAGGAGTTAAGTATAAAAATAAAAGAAGTTGAAAAAGATTATTTGAAAAACGGCGAATCTGTTACAATTAAAGAGCTAGCAAATATTTTAAATGAGAGTGAAAAAAATATATATGGTGCAATAGAAAGTTCGAGGCAAATTGAATCTATAAATGAAGTCTTTTCAGAAAATGGAAAAGAAGAAAAAATTGAAAGAGTAATTGGAAAAAATGATGAGCAAAATAAAATTGTAGATAAAATAGTTGTAAATGATATGGTAAATAATCTTTCTTTTAGAGATAGAACTATTATAAGGCTTAGATATTTTAAAGAAAAAACTCAAGTTCAAGTTGCTAAAATATTAGGAATATCGCAAGTTCAGGTTTCTAGAATAGAAAAGAGAATTTTAGATGATATGAAAGAGAAAATGGTAGGGTGATTTTGAATTGCTAAAAAAGTTTAAAAAGCTTTTGATTTATATAATTTTTATTATTGTTTTTGTAAAATCTTTTCAAGTAGTTTTCTTCCCGAAAACCGCTTTGGTGAGTGTAAATAAGAATTTGCCAGAAAAATATTTATATAAAGAATTTAATTATGGAGATTATACAAAAGTAAGACTATTACATAGTGAAACAGGCGAGGTAGAAGAGCTTCCTCTTGATATATATTTGTATGGAGTAGTAAGTGGCGAGATGCCGGTAGATTTTGAGTTTGAGGCCTTGAAAGCCCAAGCAATAGTAGCTAGAACTTACACGATTTATCAAATGATGAATTCAAAACATAAAGATGTAAACGCCGATATCTGTGATAGTTCTCTTTGTTGTCAAGCGTGGATTTCAAAAGAAAATAGGATGGCAAGATGGGATGAAAATAAAAGAGAAGACAATTGGCTTAAAATCGAAAACTCAGTTAATTCTACAATTGGAAAAGTGATTTTGTATGAAGGTCAGCCAATTAGAGCATTTTTTCATAGTAATAGTGGAGGAATTACTGAAAGCTCTTTAAATGTTTGGGGAGGAGATTTTCATTATTTACAGGCGGTTGAAACTTCTGGCGAAGAGGCTTATACATCTTATGAGTCAGAAGTTAGAATTTCAAAAGATGAACTTATCGTAAAAATGAAAGAAAATTTTGAAGATTTTGAAATAGATTTTTCAAAAGATGATTGTATAGAAATTTTAGAAATTACAGAAACATCTCGGAAGAGTAAACAAAATAAAAATAGGAAATAAAACTTTAATAGGAACAAAAGCAAGAACGATTTTTGGCTTAAAATCAACGAAATTTGAGGTTAAAATAGATGGAGATGAAATTTGCTTTTCAGTTTTTGGTTATGGTCATGGAGTTGGATTAAGTCAGTGCGGAAGCGATAGTTTAGCAAAACAAGGAATGACATCTGAAGAAATTATTCATCATTATTACAAAGATGTGGAAATTAGTGAATAATTTTCTAAAAATAGTAAATACTTCTAATATAAATTTTAAGCGAGAAAGGAAGTTTTTACATGAACAGAATGGTTGATAATGAAAAAAATAAAAAGTTTGTAGTTGCGTTTTGGTTTACTTTTGCCGTTGCGGTTATAATTTTTATAGGAATTTTTATTTCTATAAATAATAGATTTAAGCAAGCTTCAGATTTAGGTTTAATTACAATAAATACGACAGAATCAATTGTTCCAAACGAACAAAATCTTATTAGCGCAAGCTTTTCACAGGACAAAACAGTAAATGAAACTATTATTCAAAATTCTACTTTAAATGAAACAAGTCAAAGTGGAATAACGGCAAATCTAGGAGCTGGAACAGATGGAAATGTAGTTTCAAAACAACAAGATACTACCCTTAAGCCAGAAGTAGAAGAAAAGAAACCACTTACATTTATGGCTCCAGTCGTTCGGAGAAATAATTACAGATTACGCAGATGAAAGTCTAGTTTATTCAAAAACATTAGATGAATGGACTACACATCTAGGAATTGATATAAAAGCTGACAAAACATCAGCAGTAGTAAGCTCTGAAGAAGGAACTGTAAAATCTATAAAAAATGATCCAAGATATGGTTTAACAGTTATTATTTCTCACGAAGATGGTTATGAAACTTTATACGCAAACCTACAAACAGCAGATTTTATAAAAGAGGGAGATAAAGTTTCAAAAAATCAAACAATAGGAACTGTAGGAGAATCAGCAAGTTTCGAGATTTCTGATCCACCACATTTACATTTTGAAATATTCAAAGATGGAGAGTCTGTAAATCCAACAACCTTGATGAAATAAAAGTTAAAATCACTAAACTTAAAACACAAGTTTAGTGATTTTTCATTTATATAAATAAGTTTTAAAAAATTTTATAATAATCATTGAAAAAAAATTTGATTAATGATATGATTTTTAAGTAAAAGTTTATAATGGGAATTTATAAATTTTGAAGGAGATATAAGTATAAATGGAAGATTCTAATGATTTAGCTATTGCTCTAGAAATTTTGAATAGAAAAATTGCTGAACTTAATTTACAAATTATTCATGGGAATTATCAAGAAGAAATGAAATTAAAGCTTGGAGAATATTTAGCAATTAAAGAAAAATTAAGCAATGGGAATATGACATTAATAAAAGAAATTATTGATGGTAAGATATAAGTTTATGAGAGATTTAAGAGAAAAGATAAGAAAAATAATTGAAAATGAAACAAAATTAGGAAATTTTTCAATTCTAGGTTCAGATGAACATGTAGATTTAATTCAACAAATTATTGAAAACTACGAAGTTACAAATGATTTAGGAAAAGAAAAAGCTTCTAATCCTGAAACAGGGAAAAAAGAAGGAGAGCTTGTTTTTGTTGCTGCTCCTACTGGTGCTGGAAAAGATAGTCTTGTTGTAAAAATGAATCATTGTAATCCAGATAAGAAATATATTGAGCTTAATATGGATATTTTTAGACAATATTTTCCAATGTTTATTGATGAAAATATTGATAATATGACAGATAAGAATTTTGCTAAAAAAACAAATGAGTTTTCTTATGAAATTTATAAAACAATTCAAGAATTAATACTTGAAGAATTTCCTGGAACAAATGTAATAATAACAGGAACTTTAAGAGATACTGATTGGGTAGAAGAAGCCTTCAAAAAATTTAAATCAAATGATAAAACAGATTATAAAGTAAAACTTGCTTGTCTAGCTGTTTCAAAGAAAGTTAGCGCAATTTCTGTAATTTATAGATATGTTGGAATAGTAGATTCTCAAGGTGAAAAGCTTAAAGAATATCCGGGAAGCGCTAGATATACTTCAGCTTCATATCATGATGAAACTTATGAAAGATTTCCTGATAATTTTTCATATTTTCAAAATGAATTTTTGAGAAATCCAGGAGAACTAATTGATTCTATTGAAGTTTATAAAAGAAGTAAAAATATTCAAGATTTAGATGAAGACACACTTTGTTATTCTTCTGATTTAGATAAAGAAAGTGAAAGAAGCGCTTTAGATGTTATCATGGAATTAAGAAATAGTGATGAAAAAATAGATAATGAGAAGTTTTCAGAAATTGCTAAAAAGATTATAAAAAATAAAGATTACTTGAAGAGTCAAGGAACTTTGAAAGAAATAATTAAAGAATTGGCTATTATTTTAGATTATCCAAAAATCATTGAAAGACTTGATAAATTGGATTCTAGAAAAGATGGTCCAAACTTAGAATAAAATTAAAATAAATTTATGTATAAAATGTTGAAATTCGCTTGAAAAAGTTATATAATACAAGCGAATTTATTTTACAAATTGAAAGGAAAAAATATGGCAAATATTTATAGAACTCATAATTGTAATGAACTAAGAATAGAAAATGTAGGCGAAGAAGTTAGATTGTCTCGGATTTGTTCAAAAAATAAGAAATTTAGGAAAGATGGTTTTCATTGATTTAAGAGATGAACATGGAATTACTCAGATTGTTGTAAATGAAGATATGTTAGATCAAACTAAAGATATTACATCTGAGTGTACATTAATGGTATCTGGAAAAGTTGTTGAAAGAAGTAGTAAAAACGATAATATTCCAACTGGAAGTATTGAAGTTGTTGCAAATACTTTAAAGGTTTTAGGAAAATGTAGAAATAGCTTACCATTTGAGATTAATGTTCCAGATCAAAATGTAAGAGAAGATTTAAGATTGGAATATAGATTTTTAGATTTAAGAAATGAAAAAATACATAATAATATTTTAAAACGTTCAAAAATTTTAAAAGATTTTAGAGATGAAATGAATGAATTAGGATTTTATGAAATACAAACTCCAATTCTTGCAAATTCTTCTCCAGAAGGAGCTAGAGACTTTTTAGTTCCAAGTAGATTACATCCAGGAGAGTTTTACGCTCTTCCTCAAGCGCCACAACAATTTAAACAATTACTTATGGTTTCTGGATTTGAAAAATATTATCAAATTGCTCCATGTTTCAGAGACGAAGATCCTAGAGCTGATAGAAGTCCTGGTGAATTTTATCAATTAGACTTTGAAATGAGCTTTGTAGAGCAAGAAGATGTTTTCAAAGTTGTAGAAAAAGTAGTTCCTAATGTATTTGAAAAAAATACTGAAGGCTGGAAAGTAGATAAAGGGCCATTTGTAAGAATTCCATATAGAGAAGCTATGGAAAAATATGGAATTGATAAACCTGATTTAAGAAATCCACTTATTATTCAAGATGTTACAGATATTTTTGAAGGAACTGAATTTAAAGCTTTTAGTGGAAAAATTGTTAAAGCTATTATTACAAATAATATGGAAGAAAAGCCTAGAAAATTCTTTGATAATATGTCTGAATACGCGGTAGAAGAGCTTGGAGCTAAAGGGCTTGCTTGGGTAAAATTTGATGAAAATATGATTCTAAATGGTGGAATCAGTAAATTTATAGATGAGCCAAGAGCTAAAAAATTGATAGACAAATTAGGAGCAAAAAGTGGTTCAGCAATTTTCTTTGTAGCTGATGAAAAACTAGAAACTGCTCAAAAAATCTCTGGTGGAGTTAGAATTAAATTAGGTCAAGAGCTAGATTTATTAGAAAAAAATGTTTATAGATTCTGTTGGATTGTTGATTTTCCAATGTATGAATTATCTGACGAAGGAACTATTGACTTTAATCATAATCCATTTTCAATGCCACAAGGTGGAATGGAAGCTTTAAATACTAAAGATCCATTAGATATTCTTGCTTATCAATATGACTTAGTTGGAAATGGTTACGAATTAGCCAGCGGAGCTGTTAGAAATCATGATCAAGAAATAATGATAAAAGCTTTTGAAATAGCTGGTTACACAGAAGAAGATGTAAAGCTTAAATTTGGAGCTTTATATAAAGCGTTTAGCTATGGAACACCACCACACGCTGGTTGCGCTCCTCGGAATTGATAGAATGATTATGCTTATGGAACATGAAGACAATATTCGTGATATTATAGCTTTTCCAAAGAATAAAAAGGCTAGAGATGTCATGATGAATGCTCCTTCAAAAGTGTTTGATAAGCAACTTGAAGAGGCTCACATTAAGGTTGTAGAAGAATAGAAAATTTACATTAAAAGATAGGAGATTTTTGAAATGGTAAAAAGAGTTTTGTTAAGTATGGCGATAATTTTAATTTTACTTACGACTTCTGTTTTTGCGGTAACAGGAAAAGTTACAGGAAGTAAAGTAAGAATTAGAGAAAAAGCTGATATAAAATCTATCGAAGTTTCTGTTGCTAAAAAGGATGAGATAGTTAATGTAATTGGAGAAGAAGGAGATTGGTATAAAGTTCAATTCGAAAATGTTACAGGCTATATGAGCAAAGAATATGTTGATACAGATTATAAAGCTGGAGACCAAGACAAAGAGCCTGATTTGACTCCATCTACTACTCCAAATGATCAGGAACAAACTCCTGAACCTGAAACTCCTACAACACAGATTGATAATCCACCTGAAACAGATGAGATATCTGATAACGTAACACCTGAAACTCCAGCTGAAACGGAGACACCAGCTGAGAACGAAACACCATCAGATGTTACAGAAAACAATGAAACTGAAGATTTAGGTAAAAATCAAAAAGTAACTTTTGAAAGTGAAACAGATTTAAGATATTTACCAAACTTTACTTCAAGAACACGTGGAGTTGCTTCAAGTGGCTCAGAATATACTGTTGTTGAAAATTTAAACAAATGGGTTAAAGTTTCAAATGATACAAATACTGGTTGGGTTTTAAAAAATAAAGTATCAACAGTTGAAGAATAAAATTTGCGGGGGCTAATTTCATTTAAAAATAGGAGATTAGCCATGAATATAATATTTATTACACTAAGTTTAATTTTAGGAATTTGTTTAGGGCTATATTTAAATAATATAGCTCTTTTTGTTTTTATAATTTATATTTTATTTATAATATTTTTTAAGAAGAAAATTTTGATAATTTCTTTTATAATCTGTTTGTTTTCTTATTTTTATTCTTATAAAATAGATGTAAATTATGAGAGTTTATTTCAAAATGGGGAAGAATTAGCTGGAACTCTGAAAGTAGTTAGCTTTAAGGAAGAGACTACTTATAAAAATAAATATATTGTAAAATTTAAAAATTATAAATTTATTTTATATTGTGATAAAGACAAATATTTAGAATATGGAGATATTCTGAAATTTAGAGGAAATTTCGAGGTTCAAAATTCTTCTAAAAATTTTAAAAGTTTTGATTATTCTAGATATTTAAGGCAAAGTAAAATTTATGGAAATATAAATTTAGAAGAGTCTGAAAAAATTGGAGAAGAAAAAGATTTATTATATTTTATAGAAAATTTTAAACAAAATTTAAAGAAAAATATATTAAGAATATTTGATGAAGAAAAAGCGGGTTTTCTAATTGGAATCTTGTTAGGAGATAAATCTGAAATTTCAAGTGATATATCAAAAATATTTAGAGAAAGTAGTTTATCTCATGTTTTAGCACTATCAGGTCTTCATATAGTTTATGTAAGTTTTATTGTTAAATTTTTGTTAGATAAAATTACTTTTAAAAATAGATTAAAAAAAGTTTTAATGATAATTTTCTTAATCTTTTTTGGGGTATTTACTGGTTCTTCTCCTTCTTGTTTAAGAGCTTGCATAATGAGTTCTATGGCTATTTTCTCTAATTTAGTTTATCGAGAAAGTAGGTTTTTGACAAATTTTCTTATTTCATTAGATTTTATTTTAATTTTAAATCCTTATAATATTGAATCTTCAGGAATGTGGCTTTCATTTTTAGCAACATTTGGACTTGTCTTTTTAAGATTTGGAAAAAGAGATTTTGAAAAAAATAGTTTAAAAACTAAAATTATAGAAATAGTAAAAACGTCGATTTCTTGTAATCTTATGATTATTCCAGTAATTTGGAATACTTTTCATACAATATCTTTTTCATTTTTAATATCAAGTATTTTTTCTTCAATCTTAATTGGTCCGATTTTAATTTTAGGCTATATTCACATGTTTTTTGGGCTTTCGGAATTTTCATTTTTAGAAAATTTTTTAATAAACTTTTTATTTGAATCAGCTAAAAAAATCAGTAAATTAAAATTTTTCAAAAAGATTTTTGTTCATAAAATTCCAATTATTTTTTGGATAATTTATTATATTTTGATATTTTTAATTTCTTATTTTAGTCAAAACAATGAAAAATTTCAAAAGTTTAAAAGTAAAATAAAATATCTTATATATTTTCTAATAATTATTGTAATAGCATGTACGTTAGGCTCTTTTGTAAAAAGTAAAAATTTAGAAATTCATTTTTTAGATGTTGGTCAAGGAGACTCTTGTTTAATTATTACTCCTGAAAATAAGACGATTTTGATAGATGGCGGAAATAATGAGGGCTTTGATAATGGTGAAAATGTTATAACTCCATATTTATTGGAAAACGGAATAAGTAAAATTAATTATGTTTTTATAAGTCATCGGTGATTCAGATCATATAGGCGGACTTTTTTATATTCTTGAAAATTTGAAAGTAGAAAATGTCGTTATTCCACTACAAGCTTCTAACTATGATAATATTAATACACTTTTAAAAATTATAAATAATAAAAATATAAATTTAATAGTTGTAAATAAAGGAAACAAGCTTAATATTGAGAAAAATTTGTATTTTGATATTTTATGGCCTGATAAACAAAATATGATTACTCAAAATTCTATAAATAACAATTCTATGGTTTTTAAACTTAATTATAAAAATTTTTCTTGCCTTTTTACTGGAGATATAGAAGAAATAGGAGAGAAAAAGCTTGTTCAAGAATATAAAACTTCTTTAAAATCAACTATATTAAAAGTCCCTCATCATGGCTCTAAAACATCTTCAACTCAAGAATTTATTAAAGCTGTCGAACCTAAAATTTCGCTAATTGGAGTTGGTTTAAAAAATAAATTTGGGCATCCAAATCAAGAAGTAATAGAAAGGCTAGAAGATTCTGGTTCAAAGGTATTAAGAACAGATGAAAATGGAGAAATTATTATTTGTGTTTCTGATGATGGAAATATAAAAATAAATGTATTTAAAAAATAATAAAATATTAGAATCCTATTTTCTTGTAAAAAATATTAACTTATGATACAATTTAGTTGAATTTTTTAAGAAGAGGAAAATATAGTGAAAACTGCGATAATCATTTTAAATTATAATTCAAAAAATGATACAATTAGATATGTAAATCAAATTAAAGATTATAAGATATTAGATACTATAATTGTTGTTGATAATAATTCTAGTAATCCAAATGAATTTCAAGATTTAGAAGCTTTGAAATCAGATAAAATTTATGTAATAAAGTCAGATAGAAATGGTGGTTATTCTTATGGAAATAATTTTGGATTAAAATTTTTGGAAAGTTTAAATGAAAAATATGATTTTATTGTAATTTCAAACCCAGATGTAGAAGTTCCTGAAGTCTCTTTTGAAAAATGTTTTTTAGAATTAGAAGAAAATGAGAAAGTTGCGGTTTGTGCGCCAATTATGTTAGATAAAAATGGAAATCATATTAGAAGAAGTTGTTGGAAAATAAGAAAACCAGGAATTGATATGATTAATTCTAGTAGATTAAATGAGCTTTTGTTTTATAAATGGTTTAAAAGTCGGCGAATATAGTAAACTTGATTTTGAACAAAAAAAGTTAGAAGTAGATTGTGTATCTGGGGCATTTTTTGTTATAAAATTTGATATATTTAAAGAAATTGGATATTTTGATGAAAATGTATTTTTGTTTTATGAAGAAGACATTTTAGCTAGTAAACTTCAAAAATTAAATTTAAAAGAATTGAGTTTAAATACAGTAAACTTCAAACATTTTGAAAGTCAGACTATTAGTAAAGTTATGAATTATTTTAATAAAATAAAAAGGATTCAAAAAAGCAAAATGTATTATCAAAAAAAATATAATAATATAAATAATTTTGAAATAGTTATTTTTACAATTATAAATTATTGGCGAAGACTAGAGCTTTTGATAGAAATACCAATAAGAAAATTACTTGGAAAATAAATATTTATCATATTTTGAAAACTTCTTGAATAAATATAAATAAAGAATTTATATTTATTTTAGGAGTTTTTTATTATGAAATTTAAAAAGAAAATGGAAGAATTGTTAGAGATGCCGGTTGAAGTTGTAAGTGATTTGCCTAAAATTACAATATCTGGATTTGATGAAGTTATAATCGAAAATTTTGCTCGGAATACTTGAATATGAAGAGTTTTTTGTTAGAGTAAAAACATATATTGGAAATGTTATAATAAATGGGTTTAATATGAAATTAAATCAATTAAATTCAGAAGACATAATGATTAAGGGAATTATTTCTAATATTAGTTTTGAAAAAGGAGAAGTTGAGGATAAATGAAATTATTAAAAATTTTGTATTTATATATTTTTGGCTATGTAGATATTGTTGTTAGTGGATTTTTTACTGAAAGATTTATAAATCTTTGTTTTGCAAAATCAATATTTTTATGGAAATTAGACAGAATAAGCTCTTGTGAAATAGTAGCAAGAATAAGTAAAAAAGATTTTAAGAAAATTAGAAGTTTAGCTAAAGCTACAAAATCTAAAGTTCAAATTTTCAAGAAAAAGGGAGTTCCTTTTGTTTTAAACAGATATAAGAAAAGAAAAATTTTTGCAATTACTTTAGGGGTAATTGCAATTTTAATTTTTGGACTAACTAGATTTGTTTGGAATATAGAAATAAATGGAGATATGGAGATTGATAAAAATTTAATACTTATGGAATTAAAGAAAAGTGGTATCCAAGAGGGAAAACTTATATCTAAGATAGATACATCAAAAGCAATAAATAATATTTGTATGAAAAATGAAAATATTTCATGGTGCGGAATAAAAATAAAAGGAACTAATGTTATTGTAAGTTTAGAAGAAGCAAGTTTAAAAAACGAAGTTATTGATGAAAATATAGTATGTGATATTGTTGCAAAAAAAGATGGAATTATAACAAAAGTAACAGCTAGAAACGGTACTCCCGTAGTAAAAGAAGGTGATTTAATAAAAAAAGATGATGTATTAATTAGTAATGTGATTGAAGGAAAATATACAGACCCAAGGAATGTAGCTGCTAATCGGAGAAGTTTTGGCTAAAATTTGGGTAAGCTCAGAAGAAGATGGAAAGTTTAAAGAAGAATATTTCAAGCCTACGGCTAATAGTTATAACAATTTTAGAATAAAATTTAACAATTTTGAAATAAATTTTAATAAAAGACTTCCAAATTTTAAAAAATATGATACAATAGAGACAAATAAAAAATTAAAACTATTTTCAAATTTTTATTTGCCAATAGAATTAAAAAAAGTTACATATAATGAAAAAATTTTGAAATATAGAGAGTACACAGAAGAAGAACTTTCTAAAAAATTACAAGAAAAAATAAAAACCAAATTACTTAAAGAAAATGAGATTAATGAAGAAAATATTATTCAAGAAATACCAATTGTAACGCCAATAGATGGTGGAATTAATTTAAAACTTACAATTGTGTATGAAGATGAGATCGGAGTTCAAAAAGTAGTTTGAGTTAGGAAAGGAAGGGAACAGATGGAAGAAAGAAGCTTAAAGGTAATTCAGCCTAATACTACGTTTTTTAACAAAATTTCAAATACAATTAGTAAATTGCTTATACCTGGAAAGATTGGTATAAATGGAATGCTAATTTCAATGAAAAGAAATAATGTTATAAAATATTATGAGAATTATAAAAAATTAGAAAAATCAGATGATGCCTCTAAGAAAGATATAGCTTTAAATAGATATGAAGAAAGTTATACTTTATATCTAGAATCAATTGATAAATTTATTATGGATTCTGTTTATAAGAAAGTAAAAAATGGCTCTGCAACAGTGTTTGAAAGAGATGCTTTATCTAATTATTATAATATAGTTCGTCTTAAAGAAACAGAATATTTAGAATATAAATATAGAAAACAAAAATTTTTGTTAGAATTAGATTTTGAAAATTTCAAATCTTCTGGAAAAGAGAAGATGGTTGAAAGATTTAAAAATTTATATGTTGATAAAATGGATAGTCTATATAAAGGAATTATTAAAAACTATTCAATTAAACTTGCTGATGGAATTAAAGCTGGTGCAAATGGATTAGTTCCTTTATATAAAAGTATATTTGATACTTTAGAAGAATATATAAAAAAAGTTGTTCCACTTAAGCTTGAAATTGATAAAAATAATGAAAATTATAATACAATTTTATCTGGTTATGAAGAATATGAAAAATTTAGTATTGGAAAATTAGATGAAAAAGAATATTTAGAAAAAAATATGATTTTACTTGGTTTAAGTAGAGTTTTATTTACACATAGTCTACCATTAGTTGCTGCTGAACAATGTTATAATAAGCTTTTGAGAGATTTAAGATCATTAATTGTTACAACAGAAAATGAAACTAAGAAAGAAGAAGCTTATAAAATGCTTTTGAAGTTGATAGAAGATTATAATGTAAAACTTTTATCAACAAAAGTTTATTGGGAAAATAGTAACGAAAGAGAAAAATATAAAAAGTTCTGGACAAAATATAGTAATACTGATAGCCAAGAAGAGAAAGAAATTTTATCTTTGAAAAGAGAACTTTCTCAAATTGATGATACAAGCCCTAAAAATAAACAATTAAGAAAATTCTATAAAACAAAACTTGTTGAATTTGGAGTTATGAAAAACTTTAAAAATAGTTTTGTAACAGGTGAAAAAGCAAGATATGTAAAAAAGTCAGCTTAAATTTTAACGAAAGAGGTGTGTAGATTTTTACATACCTCTATTTGATTTTTAAAGAAAGAAGAATATTTATGGAAGTAACAGAAATTGATTTTTTAGATATTGAAGAAAATGAAGAATATAAAAAAATAGTTGAAAAAGTTGCTAAAAAATGTTTTGAAGTAGAAGGATTAGAAAAGAAAAATCTTTATTTAAGTGTTATTTTAACAAATCCTAAAAACATTAGAATTACTAATAAAACTTATAGAAATATAGATAAAGAGACAGATGTTCTTTCATTTCCAATGTTTGAAAAAGATGAAATCGAAAAATTAAATGGAGATTTTCCTGAAGCTTTAGGAGATATAATGATTTCAATAGATAGAGTTAAAGAGCAAGCTATAGAATATGGCCATAGTTTTGAAAGAGAACTTAGTTATATGGTTGTTCATGGATTTTATCATTTAATGGGTTATGATCACATGGAAGAAAGTGATAAAAAAGTCATGAGAGAAAAAGAAGAAAATGTTTTAGGACTATTAGATATTAGAAGAGATTAAGAAAGGAATTATCTAAACGTGGAAAATTTTAGATCAGGATTTGTAAGTTTAATTGGAAAAACAAATAGTGGAAAATCAACACTTTTAAATAAATTGGTAGGAGAAAAAGTTTCAATAACAGCTTATAAAACTCAAACAACAAGAACCGCGATTAAAGCAATAATAAATAGAGAAAATTCTCAAATAATTGTAACAGATACTCCTGGTATTCATAAAGGAAAATCAAAATTAAGCAAAACAATGATAGATACATCATATACTATAATAAAAGAAGTTGATTGTGTTTTATTTTTAGTAGATGGAACAGAAAAAGAAATTTCAGCTGAAAACGAACAAATTTTAGATAAGATAAGAGAGGCTAAAAAGCCTACAATACTAATAATAAACAAGATTGATTTAATTCCTAAAGATAAAATTTTAAAACTTATTGATATTTATAGAAATGAATATGATTTTAAGGCGATAATCCCAATATCTGCTTTAAAAAATAATGAGACAGAAGAAATATTATTAGAAATTGAAAAAAGTTTACCAGTTGGTCCAAAATATTACAATGAAGATGAATATACAGATCAAACAATGAGACAAATGACAGAAGAGGTAATTCGTGAAAAAGCCCTAAAACTTTTAAATGATGAAGTACCACATGGAATATTAGTCGAAGTTCAAAAATTTGAAACAAAAAAGACAACAAAAAGTGAACCATTTTATAATATAGAAGCAAATTTATATTGTTTAAGAGAAGCTCATAAGGGAATAATAATAGGAAAAGGCGGAGAAATGTTAAAGAAAATTTCGACTTTTGCTAGAACTGATTTGGAGAAAATGTTTGATTTAAAAGTAAATCTTAGAATTTGGGTAAAAGTTAAAGAAGACTGGATAAATATGGATTCAATAGTTAATAAAAAATTTAAACTAAAATAAGGATGAATATTTTTTCATAAATTACAAATAGATAATTCTAGAGGGTGTGATTTTATGAATAAAAAAGAAGCTTGGAAAATTTTTGAAAAAACAGGTGAAATTACAGATTATCTAGAATTTTGCAAATATAAAAAAATGGAGGAAGTAAGTCTTGGCAAAGAACTTGAAAGTAAATGGAATAATAATAGCGGAAAGTAATTCTGGAGATTCTGATAAAATGCTTACGATTCTTACTCCTAATCTCGGAAAAATTAGTTGCACAGCTAAAGGAGCTAGACGAACAAAGAGTAGTTTACTTGGAGCTACTCAATTATTCACTTTTGGAGAGTATTTTCTTTTCAAAGGTGGAGATACATATACAATTAATTCTTGCGAGACAATTGAAATGTTTTATAATCTAAGAACAGATTTGGACAAGCTTACTTATGGAGCTCACATTACTAAAATTATAAATGATGTAACTACCGAAAATCAGAATTCATTTCATGTTTTAAAATTATATCTAAATACGTTATATTCAATTTCTGAAATAGATAAAGATTTAGATTTTATTGTGTCTGTTTTTAAAATGAGGTTGATGAAAATTCTCGGCTTTTCGCCAAATATTTCTGAATGTGTATCATGTAAATCAAAAGAAGATTTAACAGCTTTTTCGTTTAAAGATAATGGCTTTAAATGTAGTAATTGCAAGAAACAAGAGCCAGGTTCATTTAATATTTCTGAGGCCACAAAAAACGCTATTATATATTCTATAAAAGCAGATAGTAAAAAGATATTTTCTTTTAATCTTTCAGAAAAAGCTAGAAAAGAATTTGAAATTGTTTCAAGATTATATTTGAATGAAAAGTTAGAAAAAGAATATAAAATAGAAAAATTATAAAAAAATCTACACAAAAAAAAAGTTTAATGATATAATACTTTTGAAATTTATTTTTTATATTATTCTTTAATTTTGAAAGGAATTGAAATATGGGAAAAATAGTACTTTTGGACGATTTAACAATTAACAAAATTGCAGCAGGTGAAGTTATAGAAAGACCTGCATCAGTTGTTAAAGAAATGTGTGAAAACTCAATAGATGCTGGTTGTAAAAACCTTACAGTTGAAATTAAAAATGGTGGTATTTCTTTAATCAAAATAGTTGATGATGGCTGTGGAATTGCTGAAGATGATATGGAGATTGCTTTTGAACGCCACGCTACAAGTAAAATTAGAAGCTCTGAAGATTTAGAAAAAGTAAAAACAATGGGCTTTAGAGGCGAGGCTTTAGCTAGTATTGCTTCTATTAGTAATGTAGAAATGATTTCAAAAAGACCAGAAGACGAAGTTGGTCATAGAATTGTTTTAGAAGGCGGAAAAGTTTTAGAAAAAGGCGAATTTGCTTGCCAAAACGGAACTATGATAACAGTTAAAAACCTATTTTTCAATACACCTGTTAGATATAAATTTTTAAAGAAAGATTTTACAGAAGCTGGTTATATTGAAGACGCAATTACAAGACTTGCTTTAATTAATAAAGATGTTGCTATAAAGTTTATTAATACTGGAAAAACTGATATTCAAACAACTGGAAATGGTGATTTGAAGTCAATTATTTATAGTATTTATGGAAAAGATGTAGCAGATGGCGTTACTGAGGTTGACTATACATATGAAGATATTAAAGTTACTGGAGTTATTGGAAATTCTAATATTGCTCGCTCAAATAGAAATGGACAAATCTTTTTTGTAAATAATAGATATGTAAAAGATAAAACATTAACATCAGCTATTGATAGTGCTTATAAAGATATTTTACCAGCTGGAAAATATGGATTTGCTGTTTTGAACTTAGAAATAGATCCATCAAAAGTTGATTGTAATGTTCATCCAGCAAAATTAGAAGTTAGATTTCAAGAAGAACAAAAAGTATTCCAAGCTATTTATCATTCAATAAAATCAAAAAATGAAGATATTATAGTTAAAGAGCCAAAGGCTCCTGAAATAGAGAATAATGAAAAAATAGAAGAACAACCACAAGAAAGTGAACAAATTGTGGATACAGAGCCTAAAAAAGAAGAGTTTAAGCCAAGAGAAGGGGTATTTTCAGGATTTTTCAAAAAGTTTAAAAATACTGAAAAAGAGGAAGATGAAGAAAAAAATACACTTATTGAGGAACTATATGAGGCTAGAAGAAATGATACTACAAAATGGAGCAATTTTGAAAAAGAATTAGAAAATGATGAAGAAAAGATTAAAGAAGAAATAGAAGATATCCAAAAGATAACTGTTCCAGAAGTAGATGAAGAAAAATCACAAGAAGTAAAAATCGGAAATACAATAATTTCAAGTAATACAAAAGAGTCTGATTATAATATAAATGATATTTTAAAACAAAAATCTAATTCTGAAACTGTAGAAGTTGATTCAACTAAGTTGTTTTCTAGCAATGATTCAAAAACAGAAGTTATGGATTCTTTGAAAAAAATTGAAGAAGAAAATAATCGTGAAACAACTATTATAAATACAGAAGAAGTAAGATCTGAAATAAAAGAAGAACCAAAAATAGAAGAAAAAATTGAACCAAAAGAAGAAGACCAAAATAAAGAAATTATAGAAGAAGCTTCTGATATTGTTACAGAAAGATTAATTGAACAAAAAGTAAAAAGTGATATGGATGATACACAACTTATTGATACAGGAAAAGTGCGTTCAGAATTATATAAAAATAAAACAGAAGATGTTCCTATGACTAAAGAATTCGAAAATATGTATAAGCAAGTTTTCGGAAAAGAAGTTCAATCTATTAGAAAAACAAAAGAAGAAGAAAATCAAAAATTAGATTTTTCTGATAATATTCAAATAGTAGAAAATATTGAAAATGAAACTGTGTTTGAAGAAAAGCCAGAGGAAACACCAGCTATTAAATATAGATTTATAGGAACTATTTTTGAAAATTTCTCAATAATCGAAGTAAAAGATGAAATGTATATGATTGAAAAAAGCGCTGCAGAAGAAAGACTTATGTATGAAGTTGTAAAAAAAGATTTTTATGATGATAATACAGATGATTCTGTAACACTTCTTTTGGCTGATATTGTAACATTAACGCCAAAAGAAATGAGTATGGCTCGTGATCTTGTTCAGATGTTTAGAAAAACAAGTTTTGATTATGAAGAATTTGGAGAGACAACTCTAAAACTTACAAAAGTTCCTAGTTGGGCTGAAAGCTTAAATACTAAAAAATTATTTTTAGAAATATTAAGAGAAATGAATACAGTTGCGGTTACAGCTACTACTGAAAAAGAAGATAAATTTATAAGTACAGTTGCAAATAAATATGTAGAACTTACAGATACAAAATTAGATGAAAAAGAGTTAGAAGATTTGATTTCTAGATTATTAACTCTTCCTAGTCCTTTTATGTATCCAAACGGAAGACTTACAGCTGTTAAGATTACAAAAGCTAATATGGAGAAAAAATTTAGTAGGAGATAAAAAAGTGGACAAACCAAAAGTTATTGTAATAGCTGGACCTACTGCGTCACGGGAAAACATCACTATCTATAGAACTTGCTAAAAAAATAAATGGAGAAATTATTTCTTCTGATTCTATGCAAATTTATAAAGACATGGAAATTGGAACAGCTAAAGTAACAACTGAAGAAATGGACGGAATAAAACATTATTTAGTTGATTTTGTAAGTCCAGATCAAAGATATACAGTTTCTAATTTTAAAAAAGATTCTGAAAGTGCTTTACAAGAAATTTTATCAAAAGGTAAAACTCCAATAGTTGTAGGAGGAACAGGACTTTATATAAATTCACTTATATATGGAATTGATTATCCTGAAATGGAATTTGATTTAGATTATAGAAATTCTTTAATGGAGAAAGCTAAAACAGATGAGGGTTTAAAAGAACTTTATGAGGAAGCTTTAAAAATAGATGAAGAAGCTACTAAAAATATAAGTTCTACTGATAAAAAGAGAATTGTAAGAATTTTAGAAATTTATAAAGAAACTGGAAAAACTAAAACAGAACAAGAAATTGAATCTCGAAAAAATGGAATTAACTATGATTTTAGAAAATTTGTAATTACATGGGATAGAGAAAAATTATATGAACGAATTAATTTAAGAGTTGATATAATGCTAAAACAAGGCTTAATTGATGAAGTAAAAGCTTGGCTAGAAAAATATAAAAATTGCCCTACAGCTTTTCAAGCTATTGGTTATAAAGAAGTTGTAGAATATTTATATGGAAAAATAAGCTATGATGAGATGGTAGAAAAAATTAAACAAGAGACTAGACATTATGCTAAAAGACAATTAACATGGTTTAGAAAAAATAATGATTATATTTGGCTAAATGGTGAAGACGGAAATGAGAAAAATGTTAATATTATTTTAGAAGATTGGAGAAAATAGTGGACAAAAAGGTCTTTAATAAAAGAACTATTAAGATACTTACTATTATATTGATTACTCGGAATCTTAATTTGCTTTTTATTTAATACTTCAAATTTAATAAAACATGGTGCAAGTACGTTTATGATAGAAAACGGAAGTCTTTCTTATGAAGAAGAGACAGAAGGATATATTATACGTGATGAAGAAATATTAAATGGAAATGGTTCTACAAATGGACTTACTCAGATAGTTACTGAAGGAACGAGAGTAGCGGCTAATGAGCCAGTTTTTAGATATTATTCTAGTAATGAAGATGAGATTACAAAAAAGATTGAAGAAATTGATAAACAAATTGATGAAGCTTTGTCACAAGAAGAAAATAAACAATATTCTTCTTTTCCAGACATTATAGAAATTGAATCTGAAATTAAGCTAGAATTAGAAAAAATGCTTAAAGAAAATAATATTCAAAATGTAAGAGAATATAAAAAAAGAATAGATAATTATATTGTTAAAAAGAGTGAAATTGCTGGAAATTTAAGCCCAGAAGGATCATATATAAGATCATTAGTTGAACAAAGAACAGCTTTAAGTAATGAACTTATTCGGAAATTCTGAAACAATTGTTGCACCAAAGCCAGGAATAATATCATATAGAGTTGATGGCTTGGAAAATACAATAAAAGTAAATGATGGTGATTTTAGCTATGTTAATTCAGAACTTTTAAATGGTTTAGATTTAAATGTTTGTTCATCAATTCCAGAAAGTAAAGAAACTGGAAAAATTGTTAATAATTATAATTGTTATATTGCTTGCCCGATGAGTACTGAAAATAGTGAAATTGCTGAAGTTGGAGATAAAGTAAAATTAAGACTTCCAGATAGTAGTGAGGTAGATTCAGAAATTTCATATATAAAAGAAGAAAATGATGGAAAAAGAATAATATTTTTCAAAATTACAGAAAAAGTGGAAAGCTTAATAGAATATAGAAAAATAACATTAGATGTTATATGGTGGGAATTTAGTGGCTGGAAAGTAAGTAATAGCGCTTTGACTGAAAAAAATGATTTAACATATATTATAAGAAATAGAGCTGGAGTAAAAGAAAGAATACTTGTTAAAGTATTAAGACAAAATGACACATATTCTATTGTTGATAATTACACAGATGAGCAACTTTTAGATTTAGGATTTTCACAAGATGAAATTGTGGAATTCCCAAAAATAAAATTGTATGATGAAATAATTGTATCTAAATAAAAATTTTTAAGGGGAAATTTAAAAATTTGTTAGAATATAATAATAGGAAAAAAAGTAAATGCTTTTTTACATACAAATAACATAATTACAGAAATGTTACAATTTATACAAAATTTGTTTACATTTCAAAAAAACTATTGACAATATGTGGAAAAAGTTAGATACTATAAATATAATTAAGATATTACGAATGAAAAGTAATTTATTAGGAGGGCGAAAGATGGCAGTAGCTGCATTTAGAAAAATATGGGATTTTATTGTTGGAGAAGATAGTGAAGTAGAAGAGGAAGAAGAAAACTTCGACAATGCTTATGACTTAAATGAAGAAGAGGAAGAAGTAGATTCTGGAAGTGAGAAAAAAGTAGGTTTTTGGAACAAGAAAAATGTTGTTCAAATGCCACAAACTCAATCTGTAAGAATGAAAATTATTAAACCAACTAATTATGATCCAGATGTTAATGAAATAATTAGTGAATTAAAATCAAAAAATGGTATTGTTATGAACCTTGAATATGTTAATAAAGATGTTGCTAGAAGAATAATTGATACTGTTAGTGGTGCTGTTACTGCGTTAGATGGAAGAATTGAAAAAGTTTCTAATTCTATATTTGTTGTAGCTCCTTATAATTATGATATAGTAAATGAACCTATCACTAGGGAGAAGAGTGAGAGAACACAAGCTCCTTGGATGAAATAAGCAATATAAGTAGGAGGAATATAGATATGCTAACACCGTTAGACATTGAAAATAAGAAATTCCGGAAGATCTCTAAAAGGTTATAATGTTAGTGAAGTTGATGAATTTCTTGATGAGTTGACAATTGAGTATGAAAAATTATATAAAGAAAATGCTGAATTGAAAACTCAAATGGAAAATAACCAAAAAGATTTAGAACATTACAGAAATGTTGAACATACACTTCAAAATACTTTAGTTATGGCTCAAACTACAGCTGAAGATATAAAGAAAATGGCTCAGCGGACAAGCTGATCAAATCGTAGAAGATGCTAGATTAGAAGCTAAAAAACAAACTGAAGATTTAAGTCGTCAAGAATTTGAATTAAGAGTTAAAATTGAAGAAACAAAAAAGAAGTTTGATATGTACAAAGCTAAAATGGAAGCATTACTTATTTCACAATTAGAGTTATTAAAAGATGATGGAAATGATGATG
>CANPWV010000006.1 GCA_947585105.1 uncultured Clostridia bacterium | reverse complement strand
TAATAAATATAATCTTCTATTTTTCCTTTATCTTTCATATTTGATAGAAAATTTGTAAAAGAGGTATCACTACCTCCGCTAGCTACATTAGTATTATAATCAAATATTATATATTCCAAATCTTCTCTTCTTTGAGCTTCTTCTGATAAATCTTTAGCTCTCGTTGCCTGAGTCAAAATTCCATTATCCCCGAATTATTGCGTTTAGAGATACACCTGCTAAAATAAGCAGTACAATAATCGTCGTTTTATTCTTTTATGATGAATTTTTTATAAAAATAAATTGTACACAAATAATCTTTGTGTACAATTCATGTTTTAAAGTATAATTATATAATTTAATCTAATATATATTTTGGTCTTTCAACATAAGATGTATGTAATAATTTATGAGCTTCATGTCCTCCTGGTTCTCCAAGATAATCTTTGTAAATTGTCTTAAGAATTGGATTTTCATGTGATTTTCTAATTGTGCTCTTTTCATCAATTGTATATAGGGCGTTAGCTCTTTTGCTTCTTATATCAATTTCAGATCTTTCTTTTGATGTTCTAATAGGTTGACCTCCACCCATTACACATCCACCTGGACAAGCCATTATTTCTACAAATTGATAATCAGCTTTTCCTGATTTTATCTCTTCCATAATAATTCCAGCGTTCTTTAATCCAGAAGCAACAACAACTTTAACTTCTTTTCCGCCTATATCTAATGTAGCCCTCTTTATTCCTTTTTCTCCTCTAACCTCTTCAAAATCAAGATTATCAAAAGATTTTCCTGTAAGTTTGTCTTGAACTGTACGAAGAGCAGCTTCCATAACTCCACCTGTTGTTCCAAATATTGCGCCTGCACCAGTAGCTTCTCCCATAGGGTCTTCAAATTCAGAATCTTCTAAATTAACAAAATCAATGTGTGCTTGTTTTATCATTCTAGCAAGTTCTCTAGTTGTAATAACTGCGTCTACATCTGGATATCCGCTTCCAGCCATATCATCTCTTTTTGCTTCAAACTTTTTAGCAACACAAGGCATTACAGATACTGTGTAAATCTTACTTGGATCTATTTCATATTTTTTAGCAAAATATGATTTTATAATTGCTCCAAACATTTGATGAGGAGATTTACAAGTTGATAAATTTGGAATTAATTCAGGATAGTTAAGCTCTAAATATCTTACCCAACCTGGACTACAAGATGTAATCATTGGAAGTGTTCCACCTTTTGTAAGTCTTTCTATAAATTCTGTTCCTTCTTCAACAATTGTAAAGTCAGCTCCAGTATTTGTATCAAATACTTTATCAAATCCCAAACGTTTTAAGGCTGTAACCATTTTACCAGTAACATTTGTTCCTATTTCCATTCCAAACTCTTCTCCAAGAGCAACTCTTATAGCTGGAGCAGTTTGAACAACTACAAATTTGTCTTCATCTCTTAAAGCTCTCCAAACTTCATGTGTTGAATCTTTTTCTTTTAAAGCTCCAACTGGGCAAGCTTCTATACATTGACCGCAAAATGTACAATTTACATCATTTAAACTCTTGTCTCCAAAAGTTGAAATCTTTGAAGCAAATCCTCTTTCTGTACAGTCAATAGCGCCAATTCCTTGAACCTTTTTACAAGTTGAAACACATCTTCTACATAAAACACATTTATTAAAATCTCTAACTATTGATGGTGACTTATCATCAATCTCAGATACATTTCTTTCACCTTTATATATGATTTCGTCCATTCCAAAATCTCTAGCAAGTTTTTGCAATTCACAAGTACCATTTCTAGTACATGTTAGACATTCTCTATCATGATTAGAAAGAATTAAATCTAAAACCATACGTCTAGCTTCGATTACTTTTGGAGTATCTGTTTTAATAACCATACCATCTTTTACTTTTTGAATACAAGAAGTTGCAAATCCTCTCATTCCTTCGACTTCAACAAGGCACATTCTGCAATCTCCCATTTCATTTATATCTTTTAGAAAACATAAAGTTGGAATATCAATTCCAGCCTTTTTAGCGGCTTGTAAGATTGTAGAATTTTCCTCAACTTCAATTTCTCTTCCATTAATCGTTACTTTTACCATAAAATCTTACCTCCTTTCTACGCCTTTATTGCCTTAAATGGACATTTAGATATACAAGTTCCACATTTAATACATTTACTAGTATCAATAACGTGCGCTTGTTTAACTTCACCAGAAATACAATTTACTGGGCAATTTCTCTTACATAATCCACAACCTTTGCAAAGTTCAGGATCAATATGTAATTGCATTAAAGCTTTACATTCACCAGCTCTACAATGTTTATCTTTTATATGTTCTTCATATTCATCTCGGAAGTATCTTAATGTACTAATTACTGGGTTTGGAGCTGTTTGACCAAGTCCACAAACAGAAGCGTTACAAATATTTCTACATAAATCTTCTATTTTCTCTAGGTCTCCTTCTTCTCCTTTTCCATCTGTAATTTTCTCTAACATCTCTAAAAGTCTTTTTGTTCCAATTCTACATGGTGTACATTTTCCGCAAGATTCGTCAACTGTAAATCCTAAATAGAATTTAGCAAGATTTACCATACATTTTGAATCATCCATAACAATAAGACCACCAGAACCCATCATTGAACCAATTGCTTTTAATGAATCATAATCAATTGGTGTATCTAAGTTCTCTGTAGTGATACATCCACCAGAAGGTCCACCTGTTTGAGCAGCTTTAAATTTTCTTCCGTTTGGAATTCCGCCACCTATATCAAATATAATTTCTCTTAAAGTTGTTCCCATTGGAACTTCAACAAGTCCAGTATTTACAACATTTCCACCAAGAGCAAATACTTTTGTTCCTTTTGAACCTTCTGTTCCAATTGAAGAATACCATTCAGCGCCATTTAATATTATTTTTGTAATATTTGCATAAGTTTCAACATTATTTATTAAAGTTGGTTTTTGGAATAGACCAGCGTTTGCTGGGAATGGTGGTTTTAATCTTGGTTGACCACGTCTACCTTCAATTGACTCTAAAAGCGCTGTTTCTTCACCACAAACGAAAGCTCCAGCTCCAAGTCTTACTTCGCAATCAAATGAGAAGTTTGTTCCCCAAATATTTTCACCTAAAATTCCATATTCTTTTGCTTGATCAATAGCCTTTTGAAATCTTTGAACAGCAATTGGATATTCAGCTCTAACATATATGTAACCTTTATTAGCACCTACAGCAAACCCAGCTATCATCATTGCTTCTAGTACACAATGAGGATCACCTTCTAGAATACTTCTATCCATGAAAGCACCAGGGTCTCCTTCGTCAGCGTTACAAACTACATATTTTTGATCTCCTTCGGCTATTTTTGTAAATTCCCATTTTTTACCTGTTAAGAAACCAGCTCCACCACGACCTCTTAAGCCTGAATCTGTAACTGTTTTAATAACTTCGTCTTGGCTCATATTAAATAAAACTTTTTCTAAAGCTTTATAACCATCAAAAGCTATATATTCGTCAATATTTTCAGGATCAATTACACCGCAATTTTTAAGAGCAATTCTCTTTTGCTTTTTGTAAAAAGTTAATTCATCTAATTGTTTAACAACTTTGTTATCAATATCTTTACATAGTAATCTTTCAACTATTTCACCATTTACTATATGTTTTTCAATAATTTCTTCAGCATCTTCTGGCTTAACTTGCGCATAAAATACATCTTCTGGTCTAATTATAACAATTGGACCTTTAGCACATAATCCAAAACATCCTGTTTGAATTACTCTAACATTTTCAATATGTTTTTCTTCTATAACTTTTCTTAGATTTTCTATAATTTGTGGAGATTTAGAAGATGTACAACCAGTTCCATGACAAACTAAAATATGTTTTTCACGAGTATCAGACTTAGTATTTACTCTTAAATCTAATTCTTTTCTTTTTTCTTCTCTAATTTTTTTAATCTCTTCAAGTGTCTTCATACTTATACTCACCTTACTTTTCTAAAAAGTATGGCCAGTGATTAGCTTAAACTAACCCCTTGCTCCTTTCTTTCTATATTTTTTAACCTTCAGCTTCAATTTTGTCTAATATTTCATCAAACATTTTTACAGTAGCTTTTCCATAAACTTCACCATTTACTGTAAAAACCGGAGCCAAACCACAAGCACCTATACATCTTGTAGCTTCTAATGAATATTTTCCATCTTTTGTTGTTTCTCCTACATCAATTCCAAGTCTAGCTTTTGCTCTTTCAATAATTTGTTCTGAACCTTTTACAAAGCAAGCTGTTCCTAAGCAAATAGCAACATGATATTTTCCCTTTGGTTTCAAAGTAAATCTAGCGTAAAATGTTATTACTCCATAGATTTCAGCCATTGGAATATCTAGATATTTTGAAATTGCAAGTTGAGCTTTTTGTGGAACATAGCCATAATATTCTTGAACTTCATTTAAAATTTGAATTAAATTACTTTTTTCTGGTTTGTATTTGTTTAACATTTCTTCTAGTTCAACATCTACACCATTACAGCCTTCGCATCTTTTTTCGTCCATATTTTTTCCTCCACTATAATTTATTTTAAATTTCTCCAATACTATTTTATAAGATTTAAAAATTTTGTCAAGTACTTATTCTTTGAAATTTGTTAATATTGTTATTTTTTTGTTTCTACAATATCATATTCATAAACAAATATATCTTTTGATTTTGGCAATATTAAATTGTCACCATCTTTAAAATAATTATTTGTTCTAAACTTTAATTTTTTGACAAGTTTAAATTTAAATTTTGAGCAATCTATAAGAACTTTAGTCGAAAGATTCATTCCTTCTGGAAGTGTTTTATTTGTATTATCATAAAACATAATATTTGTATAATATATTAAAGGCATATTTTCTTTTAAATTTATCTTAATCAAATTTAAAGCACACTCACCTTTATTTTCAAAAGTTTCAAGCTCGTGATTAGCGTTCAAATCCATTACAGCCAAAGCTTTTTCATCTAATACATTTGGAATTTGAACTAATTTATATAAAGGTAAATTATAAGTTGATTTAACTTTCGGAAGCGCTCCTTCTATATAATTTAATATAGTTCCAAGTCTTTCAGTAAAATCAAATTCATCAATATTTTTATTAATATTTAAAATTTTATATTTACTTTTTTCGTTTTCTCTATGACTTTTAGGTCCTATATATTTAGCTTTTCTGGCATCATCTGTTATATTTCCAAAAATATCAAAACTTTCATCATTTATAGTTAAACGATTTTGATTAAATTCTTCTTTTAGGCTTTTAAATATTTCTTTAATAACCTTTTCATTCATATTTCCTTTTTTCAAATCATTTAACGCATCAATCACTTTACTATTTGCAACAAAAATACTGTCTGTTTCTTCTTTTGAAAATTTTCTTCTTTGAAGTTTATCCATATCAATTCCAAGAGTTTCAAAATCACTTTCAAAATCAAAAACTTTTTCTATATTATTTTCAGCTTCTTTTTCATCAGGATTTCCACTATCTAATGACAAAATTTCATCTTTACTTGTAAATTTCCAAAAGTCAAAAATTGATTTTCTATGTTTATCAATTTCAGCAATATAAGTCTCGCTATTTTTAAGTTTCCTTCTCAAATTTTCAACTTTTAATTCCATTGCTTTTATATCTTGATTTAAATTTTGTTCTTCTTTATTAGATTTTTCTAGAACTCCAAAGATTACAACTAAATCTTCAATAGTATAAAAATTTTTATCAGTCATATAAGTATCTATTGGCTTTAAATCAGAATTTTCATTTTTTTCTGATTCTATATTATCTACAACAAATCTTTCTTTTTCAACTTCTTTTGTAATTTTCTTTGATATTTTACTTGATTTAAAGAAATATTTCATCTTTCCCATAAATGTCTTTTTACATTCTAAAAACGCTCCTATTTCTCTTTGTTTTTTTATGTATTCAGTCTCCATATCATGAGCATTTTTATTGAATTTTTCAAGCTTTTTTCTTAAAGTTTTAATTTCTTTATTTTTACTTTCAATATCAGTTCTAGCAAATTCATATTGAGTTTTTATAAAATCTGTCAAGCCATCATAAGTTATTTTTTGATCATTATAATATAGCTCAAGCTCGTTTTTGCTATTAACTTTTGTATCAAATTTAAAATTGTTCTTAATTTCTGTTTGCATTATAAACAAGGCTTTTATCAATTTATAAAATTTTATTGAATCTTCTTGATTTTCCAAAACTATTTTATATGTTGATTTAATATCTTCATATACGTAAGTATCACCAACTATTTGAAGACTTAGTTCATTATTTTTATCATAAACTTCATATACAACAGGCCAATTTTTTGAAAATAACCAAAGATAATTTTCTAAATCTACGATTTCGTCTCTGTTTAGCAAATTTTCAGAATAATTCACATAATTTATTGGAACATATATACTTGGAGCTTTTCCTTTTTTATTTTGATTTTCAAATTCGATTTTCTTTTTCAAAAGATAGAAAAATTCAGCAAAAGTTGATTCTTTAGTACAAACCATCATAAAATATCTATCTACAGCTTCACTATAATAAATACTCCATAAATGTTCTCTATCATATTTAACTTTAAATGGAATTTTATCTTTTATTTCTTTTTGAATTTCATCTACATTTTCAACATCTGAAATCGAAAAATTATTAAGCATTTTCAAAAAAGTCGTATAAAGTTCTAAGCCTTCTTCTGACTCATCTCCATCTAAATATTTTCCAAGTGGCAAGCTTTTACTATATTTATCTCTAACAGAATCTGAACGCAAACATGGTGTTAGTAAAATTTCAATTTTATCAATTGGAACAAATCTAAAAACTTTGTGATCCTTATCACTTGTAAGTCTTGAAGTATTAAACTCTAATGGATGAAAATCATATAAATATTCTGGAATATCTTTAAGATCTAAATCTAAATATTTTAGTTTTGAACTTAAATCGCTTTTTAACTCTTTTGCTCCCACTTTTTTCTCCTTTATAATAATTTAAATTAAATTCTTTACTATTATATCAGTTAAATCTTAAAATTTCTACTATATTTTAAAAATTTTTGCACCTTCTTCTATAAGTAATCTATTTCCAGCAAAATAAGGATTTTCAATATTTTTACTTTTATAAACATATATATCTTTTCCTTGTTCTAAGCCATAATCAACAGTAATCATGCTTCCGACTTTTTAAAGTTGAAGCTTGTACTACAAAAATTTTATCAGCAAGTCCACTAATTAGCCTATTTCTAAAAGGAAAATAATATGGTTTTGGTCTTACACCAATTGAATATTCTGAAATAACACTTCCTCCTTCATTTATAATTCTTTCAAATACTTTTATATTTTCAGATGGATAAAAGGATTTTTTATCTAGTCCACAGGCTAGAACTCCTATTGTTTTTCCATTTCCGATTAGAATCTAAAGCTCCTAAATGAGAATATTTATCAATTCCTTTTGCCAAGCCACTTATAACGTTTATTCCCATTGTTGCAAATCCATTTGCTACTAATCTTGAAATCTCTAAACTTTCATTTAAAGCAACTCTAGACCCAACTATTGCAACACTTTCATTATCTAAGATTTCTTTATTTCCTCTTATATAAAATGAAACAGGTTTATCTTTTAAATTATTAAATTTTTTGGGATATATTTTTTCATTCTCAAATCCAATAATATCTATTCCAAATTTTTTCATATATTCAAAATCATATAAAGCTTCATCTTTTATTTTTCTATTTAAAATTTTCCTAATAGTGTTCTCTTTCACGCCAAAATAAATTAAATCATCTAAACTAGAATTATAAAGATTTTTAATCCCATCAAACTTTTTAATTAATTCAAATTTTTCTTCATTTGTTATATCAATTTTTGAAAGCCATACATGTTCTATCATATTTTCCTCCTTATAATTTAAGAAATTTTTAAAACTTCTTTATATAATAAAAAACGAAAGCATAATATGCTCTCGTTTTTCATTTTAATTTGATTTTGCCGTGTTATTTATTTTGATTTTTTGTAGCTTTTACAAGATTATACATTAACATTGCAATTGTCATTGGCCCGAACGCCACCGAGGAACAGGAGTAATCCTTGAAACCTTTGATAAAACTCCTTCAAAATCAACATCACCGAGTGATTTTATTTGACCCCTCTTGTCTATTTATTCCAACATCTATAACAATTGCCCCATCTTTTAGAAAATCTTCTGTAACAAATTTTGATTTTCCTATTGCAGAAATTAAAATATCCGCATTCCTAGTAATTTCTTTTATATTTTTTGTTCTTGAATGGCAAACTGTAACTGTTGCATTTTTAGAAAGTAAACATTGGAACATAGGCTTTCCAACAATATTACTTCTTCCTAAAACAACCACATCTTTTCCTTCTAGTTCTATATTATAATATTCAAAAATTTTCATAACACCAAAAGGTGTACATGAAATAAATCCGTCATTTCCAATACATAGATTTCCAACATTAATTGGATTAAAACCATCAACATCTTTTTCAGGATTAATTCTTTCAAAAGCTTTATTTTGATCTATTTGCTTTGGAACTGGACTTTGAACTAAAATTCCATTTACAGTTTTGTCATTATTTAATTTATCAATTAATTCAAATAATTCTTTTTCAGATGTGTTTTCGCCTAGTAAAAATTCTTCAAATTCAACTCCAACTTGATTACAAGCTTTTGATTTATTTTTCACATAAACTTTTGAAGCTTGATTATCTCCAACCATCACAACCGCAAGTTTAGGAGTTATTCCTCTTTTTTTCAAATCTTCTACTTCAATTTTTAAATCTTCTTTAATTTTATTTGAAACTAATTTTCCATCTAATATTTTATTTTCGTCCATATTTTCCTCTATTTTGCAATTTTTCTTTTTACTTCAACCATCATAATTACACAAACTATAGAGCTTCCAAAAAATATAAATGTAGCAATATTTAAACCAACTTCTGGAATTGCTCCAAGTTCTTCTGAAATTTTAGAAATTTTTTCTTGATTTGGATCTACTTCTTCAGGAGTTTCTGGAGTTTCTGGAGTTTCAGGTTCTTCTGGAGGAGTTTCTTCAGGTTTATCATAAGTTAAAAATTCTGTAGCTACATAACCTGTAACTCCATTATAACTAATTTTACTCCATGAATAACCCTCATTAGTTCCTTTACTTACACCTAATCTTGTAACTTCTGTTCCAGCCTCTAATGTTTTTATTCTTCCACTATTTGTTGTATAGTTTTGACGGAAATTAACCGCTTTACTTACATACATTTTTTCATTTGTATCAGAAAATTCTAAAGTTGTTGGTTCTGAAGGATTCGTAGGAGTACTTGGTGTATCTGGAGTTGTAGGAGTAGTTGGATTACTTGGCTCAGGATTTGTAACAGGAGCTCCTTCGATTACTGTTGAACCATCTAAATTATGATTCTGATTTATTATACTTGAATTTGAATCAAATAATAATACATTACTAGCAGATATTGTAACATTTCCGGCTACCTGAACATTTTTAAATGTATATACTACATTTCCAGGCCAACTAAAATCATTTATATTAACATTTCCTTGTCTACCGTTCTGTTTGTTGACTTCCATCTGAAAATGTAGCTGTAACACTTCCTACATCATATCCAACTACATCATGAGGAATATTTATTGTAACTGTAAAACTTTCTCCAACTTTACAACTTGTAGCAGATATACTAGCTTCGCTCGCCTGAACTTTACACGAATAAACTAAACTGATTATAAACAACAATAATATTATTTTTAATATTTTTACAACTTTTGTTTTCATAAATTAAACTTCCTTTGTTTTTTATTTTTAGACTTCTATTTTGATATTGCCTTAATTACAAGTCTTTGTGTTCCCTCTGTTTCGCAAGTTATCAAAGTAATTTCTGTAGATTTTTCCTCCATTGGAAGAAATTTAGAAAAATCATCTGGTTCGCAAGTTGTTTTTTCAATAACAGTATAAGTTGTGGTGTTACCTTTACTATCTAAAACAGAAAATTGGTCATTAATTTCTAAATCTTTAAGTCCATAGAAGCTTGAAAAACTATTATGACCTAGAATAACTGTATTTCCGATTTCATTTATTCCTTCTCCAAAGTAAAATATTGCTCCATACTTTAAACTATCTTCAACATATTCAACACCATCTAAAGTTGGATTTAAAACTTTAACATCAACACCGACTTTGCTAGCTTTTATTTCACCTAATAATTCGTAGCCACCTATGTATTCTTTCTCTTCTTCTCTGTCTTTAGTAGTCCCCGGTACAACAGCATAAGTAGGTTCAGTGTTTGGCTTTTTATTCATAATGAATTTTGTTAAATAATAAGAACCAAAACCAATTGCTGGTATTAAAGCAATCATTAATAAAATTTTAAGATTCTTTAATAACCATAATGATCCATCTTTAACTTTTTCTGCTCCACCTAGGAAAAATCCCATACTTTCATCTGAGTCATGTTTTCCCATATTTTTCTTTCCTTTCTTTTGTTGTATTATGTGTCGTCTACCACACTCTTAAACATCAAATTCTCATCAATATTAATATCGTAATCACGACTCCGAGTAAAACTCTGTAAATCGCAAAGCCCTTAAAGCTTCCTTTTCTTAAATAACTCAAGAAGAATTTAATTACAATTAAACCTAAAATAAAACTTGATAATACTCCGACAAAAAATTGTGTATTAAAAACAAAATCTTTTAAATCTACTAAAACAGCAGCAAATGTAATTGGGGTTGCAAGTAAAAATGAAAATTTTGCAGCTGATTCTCTTTCTATTTTTAAGCTTCTAGCAACAGTCATTGTCATTCCAGAACGAGATGTTCCAGGAAACGCAGCAGCTAAAGCTTGTGACATTCCAATTAATAAACTCTGTTTTAAAGTTATATCTTCATATTTATATTTAGCTTCAGCTGTTTTATCAACTATATATAAAACAATACCTAAAACTACTAAAGCAATAGCAATTAAGCCCATTTCAAATAAAATATTTCCATTTATAATTTTATCTGTTACCCAGTCTAAAACTAAACTTAAGATTCCAGCCGGAATAGTAGCAATTACTAAATACCAAAACATTTTTCCATCTTGTTTTATATCTTTATCATGTTTTCCTAAATTTTTCTTTTTAAAAGCCACTGTAAATCCAGCTGTTATTAATCTAATCCAATCTTTAAAAAAGTAAACTACTATTGCAAGTAAAGTTCCAAAATGAAGAGCAACTTCAAAGCTGTCTGGTGTTTCCCAACCAAAAATCCATGGAAAGATTTTTAAATGAGCTGAACTTGATACAGGCAAAAATTCCGTAAGAGCCTGTATAATTCCTAATATTAAACTCTGTAAAATTGTCATTTTATAAATTTCCTTCTTATGTTTTTAATCCTCGTGGAAATTACTCCATTTCTTTTAGAGCGTGGTACAATGTTTCCTTAATAAATTCCGCACTAGTAACTGGCGCAACTTTTCCAGGAAGTGATAAAGCCCAAACAAGTTTAACATTTTTTTCTTTTGCAGCTTTTCTATCAACACCACCTGGGTTAGAAGCAAGATCTATTATTAAAACATCTTTCTTTAATAATTCTAATCTATCATTGTCTAAAATTTGGAATGGTATTGTATTTATAATAATATCAAACTTTCCTAAATGTTTATCTAAATCATTTAAATGAATTGGCTCATATCCATAAGCTTTAATCCAAGCAATATCTTCATTTTTTCTGGCCTCACAATAAACCTTTGCTCCAATTCCAGAAAGCATCTTTGATAAAACTTTTCCAATTCTTCCAAATCCCATTATTAACACATTTCTACCATGAACAGTTCTTTGTGTTTCTTCCATAGCTATTTGAATTGTTCCCTCAGCAGTAGCAATTGTATTTAATACTGAAAATTCTTCTCTTTTTAATAAATCTATATAAACTATAGATTTTTCATCTAAAATATTTCTTACAGGCTCTGTAATATTTCCAGCAATAAGTGTTTTTCCATTTAAGCAATTTATAAAATCTTCAATTGGTAATTTTATATTACTAAAAGGCATAGAAAGATTTTTTCTATCACTTGATAATGGAATTGGACCTACAACAGCTTTAGCGTCTTTTACAGCTTCTTCTAATGTTGGACACATCTCAACTTTATCTAATTTTAATAATTCTTCTGAATATTCCAAACCATAAGTATAAACTGTATAATTGTCTTCAATTAGCATTTCCACTAATTTTACAATTCTTAAGTCTCCTCCAACTACTGAAATTACTTTACTCATAATTTTTCTCCTTTCGACATAGACCAATTTAAATCTATTTCATCTTATGTATTTAAAAATATATTTATGATTTTAAAAATTGTCAGTTTTTTGCTTTTCTTCGCTGTTTTGTTCTTTATTATTTTCATCTAATTTATTTTGTTCTTCTTCAAGCATTTTTCTTAATTTTTCTTTATTAATTATATTTGTTACTATTTGTTCAGCTCGCTGTTTTTCAGTGTTTTCTTTAATATCATGAACTAAATCAGTAGTATTTTCAAGATGAACTTGAGCCTGTTTTTCTCCTAATTCTTTTGTATATGGAACATCTATAAAATCTTCCTCTGTTAAAGTTTTTTCTTCAGGTTCTTTTTCATCCATTTTTACTGAAACTGTAATATATTCTTTTATTTCATTAAATAATCTTTCTTTTGACGCTTTTTTTAGCAAATTTGGATCAATTTCTATCGCTTTATTTATAAAAGTAATTGCTTTTTCTTTCAAACCTTTTATAACATAAATTTTAGCTAATCCATAATATGACATTGCTTCCAGTTCTTCATCATATAAACATTTTTCAAAATATTTTTCAGCCATATCAAAATCTCTTTCGATAAAGCAAATTTGACCAAGATTATAATAAGCTCCAAACAATTTATGATTAAGCGAAGCTGCTTTTTCATACATTTCTTTAGCTTGAGAAAAATCGTTAAGTCTCGTGAAAACTATTCCTAAACTGTAATATAAATCATATTCACTAGAATGATATTTTAAAGAATCTTGATAAACATTTGCAGCTTCTTTAAATCTATCTTGCTCGCATAAAATTTCACCTAAAATCATAGTTGCTTCTAAATAATCTGGCTTAGCTTTTAAAAGAGTTTGAAGCATCTGAACTGATTCGTCTTTTTTATCTAACTCTTTTAACATTCTAGCAATTTTAAAATATGACTCATAATCATTTCCTCTAATATCTAGAGCCATAACGTATTCATCAATTGCTTTTCTTCTTCCGCCTTCTTTTTCATATATTTCAGCAAGAAGTATATGAGCCATATAACTATCTTTATATTTTTCTGATAATTTAGTTAATAATTGTTTTGCTTCTTTATTTTTTCCAAAAGCTATCAATATTTTAGCAATATTTACAGTTATAATTTCTGAGAAATTAATTCCTTTTATTTCCAAAAATATTATTACTGTTGGCAAAATTACTGATAATAAATATCTCAATAATGTAAAAAACCAATTTGAATGAATTCCAATTTTTATTTCAATAAAACAAATTGCAATACCTATTGCTTGTAAAACTAAAATAGCTATATAATTGTAGTCATTATGTCTAATTATTTTAGAAAAAATTATCATAAACAACGCAAACGCTATTAATATAAATAATACCTCTTCTAGCAATTTTGTTCCTCCATTTTAACATCCTAAATTTCGAACTCATTATATCATAATAAAAAAAGTTTAACAACCATATTTATTAAATTTTTTAAAAAAATTTGAGTTGAGAATTAATAAAAATTCTCAACTCATTTTCATAGTTTAATTTCCTTTTCTTCCCTCATTTTTTCCGAAAAGAATATAGTGCTGAATCGCCTTTGTATAATATGATCCGAAAGTTTCTTGTAAATCAATATAATTATCAAGATACTTTCCTACTTGAAGTTCTTCACTTCCACTTCTTCCCTCAACAGCTCCAAACATTACAAAATGATTATAAGCTGAAACATAGTCATTACCAAAACTATTTTTAATATCTTGATATTCATTTAAATAATATACTGGATCAAATATTATTGAACCTTGACGGCCTTCTTTTTTTCCAAAATCTTCAAAATGTTGTCTTAAAGCCTCTTCATCCCATCCAATTACTGTTCTTAAATCTTCATATTTGTCATAATAATATTTAGGATCAAACATATATACTGAAATATCTATATTATTATCTATAATTGGTTTTCCACCATTATCTAAAGCCATATATTTCATGTAGTCATTTCCTAGATGTTTTCTATAATATGGTGTAGTAGAATTTTTGTAATCTACTGAGAAAAATTCACTACTTCCTTGTCTTTCTTCATTAATACCGCAATCCATAAAATGAGCTAAGGCTTTAGTTTTACTAGAATAAAAAGTTCTTAATAAATCATTATATGTTTTTAAATAATAATTACTGTCAGCATATTTACTACCTTGTCTTCCCTCGATAGCTCCAAACATTACAAAATGATTGTAAGCAGCAACATAGTCATTGCCAAAAGCATTCTTAATATCTGGATATTTGTTCATATAATATACTGGATCAAATATTGGGCTTCCTGTTCTTCCTTCTTTTTTACCACATGATTCAAAATGGTTTCTTAATAAATCTTCATTATAGCCAAAAGCAGCTTTTAAATCAGGATAGCAATCTGAATAATATGTAGAATTGAACATATATGGAGAAATATCTATATTATTATGAATAAAATAATATGTATTATCTACGTCTATATCTACATTTCCTTTTATTCCTGGAACTTGTCCTTGATCAGAATATTGCCAAATATTATATTTTTCGCAATTTGGTTTAGCTTGATAATAGTGAGCAACCCAAACATCATTATTTGAAGTTATTTTACTATCCCAACTATTATTTACATAGTAAGCGCTTCCATAAAGTGTAGCAGTATAACCATTTTCTCTTATTTTTGATAAGAAAGCCTCACCATTTTTATTAATTTGTTCTAGGCTTAAATTATCAGTTCTGTGGCCTTTTGGTTCCCATTCTTCATAATCATAAGCAACAAAATATTTTATATCATAACCTTTTATCAAGTCTAAAGTCATATTTGCTTCTTCAATAGCTTCATCTTCGTTTAAGGCAGCAGAATAACAATATACACCAACATATATTCCGTTGTTTATAGCACCTTCAATATTTTTCTTAAAATATTTATCTTCATATAATTTTCCATCTGTTGTTCCTCTATAGCAACATCTCAAAATAGCAAACTTTACACCTGAATTTGCAACTTGTTGCCAATCAATATCTTCTTGCCACGCTGAAACGTCAATTCCTACAGCTTTTGTTCCATCTTCAAATTTTGAAATGATTGAACTAATATCTTCAGTATGTACTGAGATAGTCATTATTCCATCATCTGGTTTGTCAGTAGCCACTCTTCTTCCTTGAGAAAGTGGATCATTTAAATCTATTTCAGAACTTTGAGAATTTTCTTCTACATTTTTAGTATTTATCTCAAATGAAGCAAATTCATTTATAGAAAATATCATTAAAATTAAAATCATGATTAGAATTATTTTCTTAAATTTTCTCATATATTTATCTCCTTTACTATTTACTTCAATTACTGTTTTAACATACTTGTTTTCAAAATTCAATCATAATTTTTGGAAAAAATCTTGTTTTAAGCTTTTCCATTAGAACAAAATACATTATTTATCTTGTTTAAAACTACATCTTTTATTTCATCACGAGCAGCACCTAAATATTTTCTAGGATCAAATACTTCAGGATTTTCATTAAATACTCTTCTTACTTGAGCTGTCATTGCTAAACGAAGATCTGTATCAACATTAATTTTTGAAACTCCTCTTTGACCAGCCTCTTTTAACATTTCATCTGGACAACCTTTTGCTCCAGGAATATTTGCTCCATTATTATTACACATATCTACTAATCTAGGAATTACGCTTGAAGCTCCATGTAAAACGATTGGAGTATTAGGTAATTTTTCTTTTACTTTTTCTAATATATCAAATCTTAATTTTGCATCACCTTTAAATTTGTAAGCACCATGGCTTGTACCAATAGCAATAGCTAATGAATCGCAACCTGTTCTTTGTACAAATTCATAAGCTTGGTCAGGATTTGTATATTTAGCATCATCAGATTCTACTGAAACATCATCTTCTACACCAGCAAGAGTTCCAAGTTCAGCTTCAACAACTACTCCATGACTATGAGCATAATCTACTACTTCTTTTGTCAATCTAACATTTTCCTCAAATTCGTGTGATGAAGCATCAATCATAACTGATGTAAATCCATTATCTATACACATTTTACAAGTTTCAAAATCTGGTCCATGATCTAAATGTAAAGCAATTGGAATATCTGTTGTTTCTACAGCAGCCTCTACCATTTTTAATAAATATGGCAATCTTGCATATTTTATAGCTCCAGATGAAACTTGTAGTATAACTGGTGATTTTGCTTCATTTGCAGCATCTGTAATTGCTTGTATAAATTCCATATTATTTATATTAAAAGCACCAATTGCAAATTTCTCCTTCATTGATTTTTCAAACATTTCCTTTGTTGTAACTAAACTCATAAAAATTACCTCCTAAATATAAATTTTTAAGTTAGAAACATTTTATTTCTTTTTATTATTTTTGTCAACAAAAAACTCTTTTTTTCTCACTTTCTAACAATAAAATTTCTATATTATCTTTTTCTATTTCATTCCAAATATTTTGATTTGATGTTCTTTTATAAATAAAACTTTCATATAAAACACTTGAATTAAACTTGTTTAATCTGTCATAAACTTTTTTATATTTTATTGGCAAATTTATACTATAAAAATCAATATTTTTTCCGACGAAATTACTTTGTTTAACAGGAAGAAATCTATCTAAATTCACTATAAAAGCGCTTGGCATAAATATAATTTTACTAAAATTTTTCTCATCAAAATCAAAGTTAAAAACAATTTTTGATTTTAAACAAGCTCTTTTGAAATTATTTGTAATATTTAAAATTAGCCCTGTTTCACTTGTAATCTCTTCTTCTATCTTTCTAAACTTCCCTATTTTAGTTGTTATAATATTTATATTTTTAAATTTTTGAGATAAATTTTTAATTGTATCAAAAGTAAGAAGATCTGGATCATCTATAAGCAAAGATATTTCATTATTTTCAGGAATCATTTCAAGCTTTTTACATATAAATTCTGAAATATCACAAATCAAATATTTAAAAAGCCATTTTCCATCAAAAATCTTCAAATTTCTAGATTTCAAAAAATCAGAAAAATTCTCATTTTCTATTAAATAATCGCAAACACAAACATTTTTAGTAACATCAATTTTAAAAATCTTATCTAAGTTTTTAAAAGTTTTCTTATTTAATTTTGAAATCAAAGCAACTCTTTTCCCATCTAATTCATAAAAAACAACTTGTCCAGTAAATTTTCTAAAATGATATAAAATATTTTTAATAAAATTTGGAAGTTTTTCCTCTTTTTCCAAAATAAAATCTTCTCTATTTTTAGCAAAATCTAAATAAAGCATATATTCCACCCCTTTTCCTAGTTTAAAATATATGCTTTAAAAAAAGAAAAATGAATATAAATTCACTTTTCTTTAAATTATTTAATTATAAGTATACCATTTTCCTTCTGATTTTAACTGATTTACTAATTTATCATGTTCACTATTGCTTTTTGTAAAATACATATTTTTTGAATTATCAGATACAAAATAATAATTATCTGTATCTGTTGGATTTATGGCAGCTTCTATCGCAGATTTTGATGGATTACAAATTGGTCCAACTGGCAATTTTCCATTCATATTAGGTCCTCTAGTATTGTAAGGATTAAAGCTATTTAACTGATCTTTAGTTAAATCACTTTCTGATAAATCAATTTGGAACGCGTAATATGTTGTAACATCACTTCCAAGTGACATATTCTTATCTAATCTATTATAAAATATTCCAGATATTTCTCCCATATATTTTTCGTCAGCAGCCTCTTTTTCAATAATAGAAGCTAATGTTAATATTTCATGAACAGAATATCCACTTTCTTCAATTTTTGATTTATATTCTTCTAAAATTTTTCCAGTATAAGTCAAAAGTGTATCAAAAATTTCTTCTACTGTAACATCTTTGCTCTTAAAAGTATATGTATCTGGGCACAAATAACCTTCTAAAGAATAATAAATATCTTCGTTTTTAATTTCATCTGTTAAAAACCAATATTTTTCTATTAAAGAATTAATATATTCTTCATTATTTATTAAATTCTCAATATCTTCTAAAGTATTATTAGTATTTTTTACAATCACATCTTCGTAATTTTTAAAGGTTTTTCCATCAACAAATAAAATTTTTATTGATGTATCTTCAACTTCTCCTTTTGAAAGCTTTTCTACTACTGATTTTACACTATCTTTCCCATTATTAAAAACATAAGTACCAGCTTGAAGATTATTAATTTTATTTAGCTTAATATAAATTTTAAAAACGTCAGCATTTCTAATTACTTTATTTTTTTCCAAAATATCAGCGATTTCAACTGTTCCAGTTCCTTTTTTTATTTCTACCCTAATTTCTTTTCCTTGTGACTTTGAGCTTACAGCTTCTAAGTTATCACTGTACCAATTTTTCAAATATAAAAATACTCCACCTGCAATTAAGCCTAATATTAAAATTAATATTAAAAATACTATTAAAATTTTTTTCATTTTTTACTCCTAATCTATTACAAAATCAACAATTGTATTTAATCTATCTTTATTTAGTACATCATTATATTTAATTAAAACTTTCATTCCAGCGCTCTTAAATCTAGGAACCATTTCAGTTGTAAATCTATATAGACCTTCAATATCATCAATTTCTCTAAAATCTATACAAATCATATTTAAATTATTTTTTACTAAATCATTATATAAAGTATTTATAACAAGTGATCTTGATTCATAGCTTTCGCAAACTTTGCTCATACTACAATCAAGAGTAACTACTGGACAAATATTAATTCCACTTTGATTTGCCCAATCTTGATATGATTTAAACATATCATTTTCAAAACTTAATATTTTTTGAACTTCAATTTTATTTTCTGAATTTAAAGAAATTTTAAATAAATTAGGAGTTACAACTGAGTTTTCTTTTACATCTTGTAAAACTTCATAACCTGAATTTACACTATTATAATCTTCTAATACATTTACATTTTTTAATTTTTCATCTTCCATATTTTCCCATAAAACTTCAGGAGTAGCTAATTTCTTTGTTTTAACATATCCAAGACTTCCATCACTTGTACGAATACGTGTAAACTTTCCTTCTATTCCAAAAACTGTAACATATTCAGTCTTTTTAATTTTTTCAATTGTTTTTGCAAACATTTTTGTACTTTCTTTTAGCTTACAATTTTTAAGAACAACAGCTTCTTTTTTCTCAAGTGACTTTGAATCAACACTTAATATTTTTGTATCTTTGTTATAGCTAGCTTCAAAATCATATACGTCTGACATATCAGAAAATGGCAAATATATAATTCCATTTTTTTCTTTTAAAGTTCCTTTAATTTCTTGAACAACATCATTTATTTTCATAGTTGTTTTACCCATTTCAAGAACCGCAATATGTTTGTTATATGTAGTAATAAGAATATTATTACTATAATAAATATTTTTATCATACAAGTCTTTTATATCATCAATTGAAACAAAAATATTATTATTTTTATCAATTTCAATTTCATTTTTTAATTTTATATTTTTATCTCCAATAACAAGACTTACTTTATCTGGAGTTTTATGAACTATATTTTTTATAATATTTACAATTACTATTAATATTATTAATAATAAAAGAACTCTCAATATTTTATATAATCTTGTATTTTTGAATTTTTTCTTTTTTCCGCTTCTCTTTTGTACTACTCCATTTCCTCTACTTACAACTCTTTGACTAGATTCTTGTCTCATATAAATTCTCCTTTTAATGTCAAATTACTTTTTTAATATATCATTATTAAAGACAAAAGTAAATAAATTTTAAAAAATTTACAAAATTCTAAAAAACTCTTTATTTTTTGTGGAATTTATTGTATAATTATGTATGTAGTTAATATTAAGGAGGAAAAGTTCTTATGTGGAAGTTTTGGGTAATCATGTCTGGCTTATTCCTTATATTAGAATCAATCACAACAGGTTTTCTAGTTTTTTGGTTCTCTATAGGAAGTGTTTTTGCCATGATAGTTAGCTTTTTTACAGATAACATCATTATTCAAGCCACTACTTTTATAATAAGTTCAACAATTTTAATTTTTGCAACAAGAAAATTTGTAAACATATTTTTTAAACATGAAAAACAAACTAATGTAAATTCAGATGTTGGAAAAATTGGAAAAGTTATAGCTGACATAGTTCCGCTTGAAAATAAAGGTCAAATCAAAATTGGTGGAGAAACTTGGTCAGCAACTTCTGAAAATGGTGAAACCATAGAAAAAGATACTGAAATTATAATAACAAAAATAACAGGCGTTAAAGCTGTTGTAAAACCTAAATAAATTTAAGGAGGATAATTTTAAATGATGGTATTTTTAATCGTTTTATTCGTAATTATCGTTATTATCGCAATTCGTTCTATTAGAATTGTTAGACAATCTGAAGTATGTATTATCGAAAGACTTGGACGTTTTCACAAAGTAGCCGAAGCTGGTGTAAATATAATTGTTCCATTTGTTGATAATGTAAGAGCTGTTGTTAGCTTAAAACAACAAACAATGGATATTCCACCACAAGGTGTTATCACTTCTGATAACGTTACAATTACTATTGATACTGTTGTGTTCTATAGAATTACAGATCCAACAAAAGCAATTTATGAAATTCAAAATTTAACTAAAGGTATTGAATACTTAGCAATCACTACAATTCGTGATATTGTTGGTAAAATGGAATTAGACCAAACATTCTCATCTCGTGATGCTATAAATGATAAATTAAGAGTTATTCTTGATGAAGCTACTGATATTTGGGGTTGCAAAGTTGACAGAGTTGAAATCAAAGATATTACTCCACCAGCAGATATTAGAGATGCTATGGAAAAACAAATGAACGCTGAACGTAACAAGAGAGCTTTAATCTTAGAGGCTGAGCGGAGAAAGACAATCTCAAATTACTCTTGCTGAAGGTAGAAAAGAAGCTGCAATCTTAGATGCTGAAGCTGACAGAGAAGCTAGAATAAGAAGAGCTACTGGTGAGGCTGACGCTATAAAACAAGTTGCTGAAGCTAAAGCTAAAGAAATTCAAATGGTTTATGATGCTATAAAACAAGCTGATCCAAACGAAAAATTAGTTCAATTAAAATCTTTAGAAACTTTACAAGAAGTTGCTAAAGGCGAAGCAAATAAAATCTTCATTCCTTTTGAAGCTACAAAAGCTTTAAGTTCACTAGGAGCAATGAAAGATGTTGTAACAGATAAGAAAAAAGACTAATTCAAGTAAAAAAAATAACTATTTTAAATAGTTATTTTTTTTACTTTTAAAATTATTTTCTCATTTTTGAAACTGCTTCAACTAAATTATCTATCAAATATTTTACCTCATCTATATTATTTTCTCTTCCAAAAGTTATTCTCAAGCTTCCTTTGGCTAAATTTGGGCTTATTCCTGTTGCTAGTAAAACATGTGACGGATTTATTAATCCCGCGCTACAAGCAGAACCGCTAGAAGAAGCTATTCCCTTCTTATCTAACTCTAAAACCAATTTTCCGCCATCTATTCCAGAAAAGCAAATATTATTGTTTCCGAGCAAGTTTATTATTTAAATCACCATTTATTTTTATATTTGGAATTCTATTTGAAACTTCTCTAATATAATAATCGCTTAAAATCTTTAATTTTTCATTATAACTTTCTAATTCATTTGTAGCAATCTCTATCGCCTTTCCAGTTCCAACAATTCCAGCAGTATTTTCTGTTCCAGAACGTTTATCTTGCTCTTGATGTCCACCATCATTTTGCCTTACAAAATTAATTCCATTTCTAATATATAAGACTCCTACTCCCTTTGGACCATAAAATTTATGACTAGACATCGATAAACTATCTATTTTCATATCTCTAACATTTATAGTGCAATTTCCAATAGCTTGAACAGTATCTGTATGAAAAATAACCTTATATTTTTGAGCAATTCTTCCAATTTCCTTGATATCTTGAATCGTTCCAATCTCATTGTTTGCAAACATTATAGAAATCAAGATTGTTTGTCTTGTAATAGCTCTTTCAAGTTCATTTAAATCAATTCTTCCAAGACTATCTACATTTAGATAAGTTACTTTAAATCCCATCTTTTCTAAGGATTTGCAAGAATTTAAAACAGCTGGATGTTCTATTTTTGAAGTAATAATATGATTTCCGTAATTTCTATTTGCCATAGCAATTCCTTTTATAGCCAAATTATCGCTTTCTGTTCCACCACTTGTAAAATATATTTCATTTGTTTTACAATTAATGCTAGAAGCCACTCTCATTCTAGCAATATCTATTGCATATTTAGATTCTTTTCCAAGACTATATATAGAAGATGGATTTCCATAAGATTTTAAAAAAAATGGAACCATCTCTTCAAAAACTCTACTATCTAACGCTGTTGTAGCAGCGTGATCAAAATAAAACGATTTCTCCATTTTTAAAATTCCCCTTTTAAAATTGTATATACTATTTTATGAAACTCACAAAACTTTGGTTACTATTCTTTCCGCGTGGCCTACTTACGCATTTTGTCGAAATTTGTAACAAAAATTTTGAAAAATTTTTTAAAAAAGTATAGACAATATTCTTTTTTAAGTGTAAAATAATTGCATATTAAGTACAAAATATTTAAAGTAATAGGAGGAAAAAAATGGAAGTTTTAAAAATTTCATCAAAATCAAACCCAAATTCAGTAGCAGGAGCAATCGCTGGATTGGTAAAAGAAAGTACAAAAGCAGAAATGCAAGCAATAGGAGCCGGTGCACTAAACCAAGCTATCAAAGCTGTAGCAATAGCAAGGGGATTTGTTGCCCCATCAGGTGTTGATTTAGTCTGTATTCCAGCTTTTGCCGAAGTTCAGGTAGAAGGCGAAGAAAGAACTGGAATTAAATTAATTATAGAGTCAAGAACATAAAAAAATAGCTCTGAAGACTTTCAGAGCTGTTTTTTTGTTTATTTGTTAATTCTGACAATCTTTTCTACTAGCTTTGTCTCGTCATTTGTACAAAATAAAACAGAATTTAATTTTTGCTTTCCATCAGCTATCTTGTATTTTTCAGGAAGTGATGTCTCAAATCTTTTTATTGAAGCTTCTATTTCCATTCCAATTACTGAATTTATAGGTCCTGTCATTCCAATGTCTGAAATGAAAGCTGTTCCGTTTGGAAGAATTTGTTCATCAGCAGTTTGAACATGTGTATGTGTACCAAAAACACAAGTTACTTTTCCATCCATATAATGAGCAAAAGCAATTTTTTCAGCAGTCGCTTCACCATGAAAATCAACAAAAATATAATCTACTGTTCCTCTTAAACCAGCAACAATGTATTTTGCTACACCAAATGGATTTTCAGATAAAACATTCATAGTCACTCTTCCAATTAAATTTATTACTGCTATCTTTTTTCCGTTGCAATCAAAAACTCTATAACCTACTCCTGGGTTATTTTCAGGATAATTTGCTGGTCTTATAATTTTATCATCATCTATAAAATTAAAAATATCTTTTTTTGCCCAAGTGTGATTTCCCATTGTAACAACGTTTGCGCCAGCTTCTAAAATTTCTTTGTATAATTTTTCTGTAAGTCCCATTCCGTCAGCAGAGTTTTCACCATTTACAATAACAAAATCGATTTTATATTCTTCTTTCAATTTTGGCAATTCTATTTTTAGTTTATCAACACCGCCTTTTCCAACGATGTCTCCAACTGCTAAAATATTCAAATTCTATTCATCCTTTCTTTTTTTATATAATAATCGTTCAATTAGAAAATATAATATTCTCCCAGCTCCTCCCACCTTCGTACAAGCTATAACCTTTAATGATTTGAAGTCTAAAATCCTTAAAGTCTATAGCTTGTATACTCGGCGGTCCCCACAGCGGTCGCTTGGTCGAATATATATTTTCTAATTAAACCTTAATATCTAAAAATTCATTCCCATTCTATAGTTGCTGGTGGTTTTGAAGTTATGTCGTATACCACACGATTTATGTGTTTTACTTCATTTACAATTTTAGTAGAAACTTTCTCTAAAATTTCATAAGGAATTTTGCTAAATGAAGCTGTCATAAAGTCTTGAGTTTCAACTGCGCGAAGAGCTAAACAATAATCATAAGTACGCTCATCACCCATAACTCCAACACTTCTCATATTTGTAAGAACTGCAAAATATTGATTTATGTTTTTATCAAGACCTGCTTTTGAAATTTCACTTCTCCAAATATAATCAGCTTCTTGTAAAATTTTAATTTTCTCTTCAGTAATATCTCCAATAATTCTAATAGCTAAACCGAGGTCCAGGGAAAGGTTGGCGATATACTAAATATTCTGGAAGACCAAGCTCTAAACCAACTTGCCTTACTTCATCTTTAAATAAATCTCTTAGTGGCTCTACTATTTCTTTAAAATCAACATAGTCTGGAAGTCCACCAACATTATGATGTGATTTTATCTTGTTTCCTATTCCTGTTCCACTTTCAATAACATCTGGATAAATAGTTCCTTGAACTAGAAAATCAACTGTTCCAATTTTTTTAGCCTCTTCTTCAAAAAGTCTAATAAATTCTTCACCAATTATTTTTCTTTTTTGTTCAGGATCTTCTACACCTTTTAATTTTTCTAAAAATCTAGCTTTTGCGTCAACTCTTATAAAATTAACATCTGTATTTTTGAAAACTTCTTCAACTTCATCTGCTTCATTTTTTCTAAGTAATCCATGATCAACAAAAATACAAGTTAAATTTTTTCCTATTGCTTTACTTAAAAGAGCGCTAGCTACTGATGAATCAACTCCGCCTGATAAAGCGCATAAAGCTTTTCCATCACCTATTTTTTCTTTTAAGTCTTTTACTGTATTTTCTACAAATGAACTCATTTTCCAGTTTCCGTGGCATTCACAAACATTATAAACGAAATTTCTTATAATTTCTGTTCCACGGTTTGTGTGATTTACTTCTGGATGGAATTGAATTCCATATAATTTCTTTTCTTCATTTTCCATAGCAGCGTTTTGGCAATTATCACTATAACCAATATTTTTAAAATTAGTTGGTAAAATTGTAACTTTATCTGTATGGCTCATTAAACAGTCATTTTCGTCAAGTAAACCTTTAAACAATTTTGAATTATTGTTAATATAAACTTTTGTTGTTCCATATTCTCTTTTTCCAGCTTTTTCAACAACTCCACCGAAGTAGATTTGTCATAAGTTGCATTCCATAACAAATTCCCAAAACAGGAATTCCAAGTTCAAAAATTTTTTTATCAATTGTTGGAGAATCAGGTAAATAAACACTTGCAGGTCCACCTGTAAAAATAATTCCCTTTGGTTTTTTCTCTATTATTTTTTCAATTGGAGTAGTATATGGAACTATTTCAGAATAAACATTACATTCTCTTACACGTCTCGCTATTAATTGATTATATTGACCATAGAAGTCAATTATTAAAATTTTTTCATCTTCCATAAAAATCTCCTTTTATTGTCCTACTTGAATATCTTTTAGAATAACGTCATGAGCTTGTCCTTCTTTGATACTTACGTTTGAAACAAGAGTAAATCTAGCTTTTTCATGTAATTCAGGAATTGTAATACTTCCACAATTGCACATTGTAGATTTTATCTTGCTAATTGTAATATCAATATTGTCTTTTAATGAACCAGCGTAAGGAATATAAGAGTCAACACCTTCTTCAAAAGCTAATTTATTTTTAGCTTCTCCTCCCATATCATATCTTTGCCAGTTTCTAGCTCTATTTGAACCTTCGCCCCAATATTCTTTAACAAAAGTTCCATTTATTTTTAATTTTCTTGTTGGGCTTTCATCAAAACGAGCAAAATATCTACCCATCATAACAAAGTCAGCGCCCATTGCAAGAGCAAGAGTAATATGATGATCATGAACAATTCCACCATCTGAACAAATTGGAATGTAAATTCCTGTTCTTTCATAATATTCGTCTCTAGCTTCAACAACATCTATTAAAGCGCTTGCTTGTCCACGTCCAATTCCTTTTGTCTCACGAGTAATACAAATTGAGCCTCCACCTACACCAACTTTAATAAAGTCAGCCCCAGCTTCTGCTAAATAATAAAATCCTTCTTTATCAACTATATTTCCAGCTCCGATTTTTACGCTATCTCCATAATTTGCTCTAACCCAGTCGATAGTTTTCTTTTGCCATACAGAATAGCCATCTGATGAATCCATACAAATCAAGTCAACACCGCTATCTACTAAAGCTGGTATTCTTTTTTCATAATCTCTAGTATTTATTCCAGCTCCTACTATGAATCTCTTGTTATCGTCTAATAAAGAATATGGATTTTCCTTATCTGATTCATAATCTTTTCTAAACACTAAGCTATCAAGATTTCCATTGTTATCTAATATTGGTAAGCAACTTATTTTATTTTCCCAAATAAGATCGTTTGCTTCATGAAGAGTTATTCCTTTATTTGCGTAAACAATTTTTTCCTTTGGAACCATATATTTTTCAATTGTATCATCTAAGTTTAATCTAGAAACTCTATAATCTTTATCTGTAACTAATCCTAAAAATTTTCCATTTGGTTCTCCATTATCAGTTATCATAACTGTTGAATGACCAGTTCTTTCTATTAAATCTAAAACTTCACGAAGAGTAGTATCTAATCTAACATTTGAATCACTTGTAATAAAACCAGCTTTATATTTTTTAACATTTCTTACCATTTCAGCTTGTGACTCTATTGTTTGAGCACCATATATAAAAGAACATCCTCCTTCACGAGCTAGGCTTATTGCCATTTTTTCTCCTGAAACAGACTGCATAATAGCTGAAACCATTGGAATATTTAAAGATAATTTTGGCTCTTCACCTTTCTTAAATTTTACAAGTGGTGTTTTTAAGCTTACATTACTTGGAATACATCTTTCGTCTGTTAAATTTGGTAAAAGTAAAAATTCGTTAAATGTTCTTGAAATATCCTCTAAAATTTTTGCCATTTTTAAAATCCCCTCTTTCTTTATTAATTTTGAACTTCGTTTGAAACATTGTTATTTTCTACTTGATTATTTGTATCTTCTCCTGAACTATTTTCTTCACCTTCTGCAATTTCATTTTTTCTTTCTTCTAATAAATCTTCTAAATAATAATAGTCAGCAAAATCTAATGTAATTAAATTTATATGTTGCTTTCCATCTGGCGAAACTATGTCCATATACATACTGTCTTCATCACTATCTATGAAAAATACCCAATCTTTTAATAAGCAAACTGAATTTGTACTTTCTTTTAATTCATATATTTTCTTATTATTTTTTCCATCAAAATCCATTCTATAAATAGCTAAAGCTTCTATTTCGTTATCACTTGAATAAACATAATCTAAATAAAAAACTCCATCATCAGAAACATTTAAATTATAAGCTTTTGAGTCAGATAACATTATATCATTTTTTCCATCTACGCCTACTCTATGGATATATCTATCTTCTGTTAAATAAAAAATATAATTATTATAAATAACTGGAGTATAAATTTTATCTCCATTTATTTCTCTTTGATTTTTTCCGTTTCTATCCATTATATATGAAACTGGTAATTCTTCTCCATCTTTCATTTTTGGAAGATTATATAAAATATATTTATCACTAATTGCTTCAAAACCTGTTTTATTGTTGTTTAGTTTCTTTTTATTTTTTCCATTTAAGTCCATATACCATATACATTCGTCTTCGCCTATATAATAGATTTTTCCGCCTATTACAGTCATTTTATAATCATAATTGTGAAATTCATTATCATTTAAAATTTCGTCTTTCTGATCTCCGCTTTTACTTACTCTATGAATTTTATTATCTACTTCGTCAGCTTTTTCGTCATTTTCGTCAACTTCGTTTTGACTTAAAGTAACAAAATAAATATAATCTCCATAAGAATTAACACTTGTTAGTTCCCATGTTCCTTTAACTAGAATTGTTTGAGGACCTGTTAAATCTTTTTTGTTAACTTTAGCAATTCCTACATATTTCCCGTTTTCAACAGGACACATATAATATAAATATTTATTATCTTCTGTTATATAACCATAATTATTTATATTTCCAGTAGAATTTCCTTCTTTAGATTCAATTCCAACTAATCTAAAAAATGAATGTTTTAATGAATTAAATCCTTTTGAAACTAAACCTGTAGTAAGTTCTAAAATAACCAAAAAAGCTACAATAATTATTAATATTATTAAAGCAATATTTAACTTATTTTTCTTCATTTACAATCTCCTAAAACTTTAGTTATAATTATTTCTAGGAATATAGCCATATACGCCATTTGAGCCTACAACTAAATCCCAGTAAACATCAGCAACAGGGCTTTCAGCTAATTTTAAAATTTTTATTTCCATTCCTTGTGATATGTTTTTATAGTCTGAACCATTTGGTAATAATTTTACTGTTGTAGTTTGATTTAGAGTAGAAGTAATAACTCCGACATTTTTCAAAACCGCTTTTCCGTTTATATAATTTATTAATAAAATAGCATCACCTATTGTCAAATTATTATTTCCACAAACTCTAGCAAGTGGAAGTTTATTGTCAGGAATTTGTACTTTTCCATTTATATAATTAATTAAATATATGACATCACCTATGTTTACTTGATTGTCTCCATTTACGTCACCTGCAATCCCATTTAAACTTGATAATGTATGTTGTCTATCTATAGCTGGTCTTGGACACTTCTCACTAGGAGTTCCCCTATATAAAGGAATTATAAAACTATAATTGTTATTTAAATTTGGATCATAAGTAGAATATAATTTTTTCAAATTTGAGCCAGCTGTTTGAGCTCCTAAAACATTTTGCTGATATTGGTGTTCATATTTTGAATCACCTATTACATCAAACTTTTGATAATATAAAGTATCTTGCTCTTGAGAAATATAATTTTTAGCAATTATTTGAACTCCGCCTTTAATAGAAGCTGATTTTGAATCCCAATTTTGTGAAGCAGCGTAAGATAATCCATTTATAATTACATCTCCTCGATTTCCAGATGTAGCAGTAGCTCCTATATTAAATAAATTATAATAACCTTTATAAAGACCGTTATAACCTTCACCTGTATATAAAGGAGAAGTTACAGATTGCTCTTCTAATATTTTTGCCATTATGTAATATGGATCAACTTTATATGTATTTGCAGCCTCAATCGTAGCATTTATACATTCATCATTTATTAAAGGATATTTTGAAGCCATTTGCTTCAAAGTATTTCTAACTGTTTCATTATCAAAATTGTCAAAACCAGATAATTGCATAAATTGGAATAAATCTGAATCATTTAAAGAATTTCTAGGATCCATCATATATTCTAAAGCTTCTACAGAAGCGCAATACCAACTTCCTGTATCATATCTCTGATTTTCACAGATCTCGCAAATCCAAAGACCTCCATAACTAGGAGAATCAGCTTGAACAAGATTTGAAGGACTAACAGATGCACTATGGCCTTGATGTTCAGCGTTTATTACTTCTTCCCAACTAAGATTTGTATATTCAACTTTAAACTTCCAATTTGGGTGTCTTGATTTTAAATCTTGTATCATAGCTTTAATTCCAGGATATTGGCTATCATCTATTGAATCAATATCTTCTGATATTTCTCTAGCAAATGTCTTCGTAGTAAACAAAAATAAAATTATATTAAAAACTATAATAAAAAATAAAAGTTTTCTTATTCTTTTGTTCATTTTTTCCTCCAAATTTTTCCTTTTTATACAAGTAAAGTATATAAAAAAAAGAAAAAAATGTCAAGGCTTTTAAGCCTCAAACATTTTATCTATCGATTTTGAAAAGATTTCGTATTCAATTTGTAACCCGTTTGAAACAATACTTGCAAATTTGTTCATAGAGACTGTAGAATTAATCTCCATTACAAGTAATTCATTATTATCTTTAATCTCAGCAATATCAATACTCGCAAACTTTATTCCAATTGAATTTCCAGCCCTTTTTGCTAAATCATATACTCTTTTTCTAGTATTATCATCAATTTCTAAATTTGGAACTCCACCTAAAGCTAAATTATGTTTCCATGAAATTTCAACTTTCTCGCCTTCTTTTGGAATATAATCAAAATCTAAATATTCATAAAAATCTGTCACATCTAAATTTGAAACAAGATCTCTTAAATTTTTCTTTCCATCACCTATAACATAAGGCTTTTCTTTTTTGAAGCAAAATATAATTTCACCATCTAAGAATATTGCTCTATATTCATAACCAATATTGTAAAATGGACAAATACTTACGCTATCTTGTCCGTTTGGCAAATTCATAAATAATTTTCTTTTTAAGCTCCTCTTCAGATGTTATATAAAAAACATCTTTTCCTTCAGAAGAATTATTTGCCTTTAAAATAGCCTTTTTTCCGTAACTATTAAATAAAATAATCGCTTTTTTTACATCATCATTTTCATATTTGCTTCTAGTTTCTGGATTAAAAATCATATTATATTTTATACTAGGAATTTCATTTTGAACTAAAGCGCTATAACAAGCAAATTTATCACTAGCTATCTTATAACTTGAAGCACTATTTAGTTCTAACATTTCTCCAACAATATGACGAACTTTTCCATCTTTTGAAAGTTCTGTCACATAACCGAAAGAAGCTTCTCTCATAAAGATTTCTTTTTCATCGCATATTTTCTTTATCATCTTGTAAAATTCTGTGTCATTTCTCATAAACAAAACCTTAAATTAAATCTTTATATTCATAGGAAATACGAAGAACTTCAGATATGCTCCAAGCCTGTGATGGTGTTCCTCCTGGTTTATATGGAGGTTTAGAGTCATATAATTCTGATATACTTCCTATTCCTTCTTCTTTATCGATTTCCTTTCTAAAAGTATTGTAAGTAGTTTCTATAAAATCATTTAATTTATCTTGTAAAACTTGTTTCTTTATTTTATCTTTTTCATTTGAAATCAGATTTTTTAAACTATCAAAATATAAACCTAAAAGCCATGGCCAAGGAACACCTTGATGATAACTACTATCTCTCTTTCTACTGTCCCCACTATATTCTGGAATATAATCTTTGTCAAATTTTGAAAGTGTTCTTAATCCGTGTTTTAATAAAAGCTCATTATCTATTGTTTCAAAAATCTTCATTGTATTTTCATTTTTAAAATCCCAAACCGGATATTTTGTGGCAAAAGCAAATAACTGATTTGGTCTTACTTTTTCATCTTCTAATACATCATATAAAGAATTTTTCTTTTCATTATAAAACTTTTTATTGAAGCTCTTTTTATGAGCTGAAGCCTTTGATTTAAGCTCTTTTTCTAATTCTTCATCATCAAATTTTTTTGCCAAATATTCTAATGTTTTTAAAGCGTTATACCAAAGCGCGTTTATTTCAACAACTTTTCCGTTTCTTGGAGTTACAGCAAAATCGCCAATCTTTACATCCATCCAAGTGTTCTGAGTATTTGGAGTTCCGTGATACTAATAACCCGTCTGTCTTATCAATATAAATATTATTATTGTCTAAATCAATTCCTTTTTCATAGTTTGAAATTACTAATTTTAATTTTTCATAAATATTTTCTTTTATGAAATCATAGTCATTTGTATATTTTAAGAATTTATTAACTTGCTCAAATAACAAAAGTGAACTATCTACACTATTATAAAGTGGTCTATTATCATAACCAGAATAGCCATTTGGAACTAATCCAAATTTTATATCTCTAGTATATGTAAGCAAGATTTCTCTAGCTAAATCAAATCTTTTAGTAAGTAAAAATATTCCTTCATAAGCAATCATAGAATCTCTTCCCCAGTCTAAAAACCAAGGAAAACCAGCAAGCATAGAATGTAACATAAATGATGGTCTATATATAATAAAAGAATCTGTAGCTCTTACAAGCTTGTCCATAAATTCATTATAATCTTTATATTTCTTTGTCATTTTTTCAGGCTTCAAATCTAAATTTGCTTGTTTTTCAATATCTTTTAGTCTTTTTTCCTCATCTTCTACAACTTTGAAACCATCTATTTCTTCAATATTTTCTTCCAAAGATCCTATAAAAGATATTTTATTTTCTTCCCCAGCTTTTAGAGGAATTTCAAATCTTCCAGGAACAGCCAAATCTTCTTCTGGATAAAATCCTCTTTCTTCTTCTTTTATGTAATACATATTCTTAAAATTATCATTAAAATGTTCAATATAATTAGAATTATTTACATACATATAAATTGGTATTGCGCCATTTCCATCAACTTCAACACGAACTTTGCTTTTATCAATTTTTTGTTTTAATGAATAATTATGATTTGTATTTAAGCTATGGAAATCTCTAAAATTAACTATTGGAGTAAGTGTTAAACTTCCATCTTCTTTTAATCCTTGAATTTTATATGTTACGCAAACTATATTTTTTCCATAAATCATAGAAATATTTTTAGTTATTTTTACATTTCCAATTTTATAAATAAATTCTGGAACATATATTTTTTCAAAGCTTTCTTGATATTTAAAACCGCTTGAGACATAGTTTTCACAGACATTTGTAAACAAGTCAAAACTTTTGTCTCCGATTTTCAAAGTTTCATCAAGTTTTGAAATTAGAACATATCTTTTTGCTGGTGGTAAAAGTGGAGCAACAAGTAGTCCATGATATCTTCTAGTATTAGCTCCAATTATAGAACTACTACAAAAAGCACCAAGACCATTTGAAATGATCCACTCTTTTCCAAGTCCATTTTTTAAATTCAAATCTTCTTCTAAAAATTTCATTTGTAACCCCTATAAATTTATTTTTCTTTTGATTTTACTTTTTTATTTAGCTTTGCCTCCATTTTAGCAATTTCTTCAGCAATCTTTCTATTTTCAATTGTCTGAGTATCAGAGTTTTGAATTGCTTTAACTCTGTCTTTATATTTTGTAGCAAATTTACTCTTTGATTTCTTTTTATCAACTTTATTTGTAGCTTTTTTTACGATAGATTTTTGCTTTTTGCTTTTCTTTTCAAGTTTAGCAATATATTTCTTTTGATTTTTTAACACTGATTCTACAAGCATATATTCTGGATCATTTTGTAAATCTTTAAATTTAAGCTCATTACAAATAAGTTCCATTATAACTTTAGCTACTTTATCTGGATTATGTCTAATAACTCCACCAGATTCTACACAAGCTAAATCTCTTTTAATAAGCTTAATTCCTTGTGATGTAACTTTTGAACTATCAAGTTCAACAATATCAGAACCTTCCATGTTATATTTTCTAACATATTCTGGAATAAGATCAGCTGTATCTGCTAAGCAATAATCAATTATTCCTCTTCCAACATGTGAATGTAAAACTCTAATATGGTCTGAAAGTGTATAATTATCAGTCTGTCCCGGTTCTGTCATAATATTTGAAATATATAATTTTATAGCTTTTGTTTCTTTAATCGTTTTTGCAACATTTTTAACAAGCAAATTTGGAATAACATTTGTGTACAAACTTCCGAGGACCAATTATAATAGCCTCAGCTTTACTTATTGCTTCCAAAACACCGGGAGCTGGTCTACAATTTGATGGACTAATATAAACTCTATTTATAGTTTCTATTTTTTCTGAAACTACTTTCAAAATATTACTTTTTCTTTCGATAGTAGTTCCATCTGTAAGTTCAGCGCAAATCTTTATCTCATCTAGAGTTACAGGTAAAACTTGTCCAGTAATATTTAATACTTCTGTACTTTTTCTAATCGCCTCTGGAACATTATCATAAATCTCACTCATAGCAAGCATATAAATATCGCCAAAATTTAGGTCTTTTAATCTATCATCTTTAAAATTAAAATTCATAAGTTTTGACATTAATTTTTCTTGTTCAGAAAGAGCAGATATACTTCCTTTAATGTCTTCCATTGGCAATGTTTCTAACATTTCTCTAGAACGGCTAGGATCTTCTCCATAATCAGACATTGTGACTATCGCTGTAATATTATTTGTGTATTTTTTAAGTCCACGAATTACCGTATTTAAACCTTCTCCACCGCCAATTACAACAATTTTTGGCCCTTCATCATAAACTTTTCTATTAAATATCAATGATTTTATATTAACTTTAGCGTTTTTTCGCTTTTCAGAATTTACATCATTTGCTTCAATTAATATTTCAAGATTTCTCTTTTGAATAAAAATAATTCCAACGATAATAGCGACAAATCCAATAACAAAAGTTATTATAATTTTTCCTATAATGTCTTTTATATTAATAGTGTCACAAGTTAAAACTTGCGCAAACGCATAACAAACTAAAGTAATTCCTACTACGATTAAAAATATCCATCTTTTTACTTTTGTACCAGCTTTAAACCATTCTAAAAAAGATTTCATTATTCTTCTCCTATTACTATAACTTCAAGTTCTATCTTTTCTTTAAATCTTTCGTACACTTTAGTTTTAACTGTTTCAATAATAGTTAGAACATCTTTTGCAGTAGAATTATCAACATTTATAATGAAACCAGCGTGTTTAGTTGAAACTTCAGCACCACCTACTCTATAACCTTTTAATCCACAATCATCGATTAATTTAGCTGTAGCTTTATCTTTAAGTCTTTTAAATGTACTTCCAGCAGATGGGTAATTTGTAGGCTGTTTTTCTAGTCTTTGTTTCATCATTTCATCTATTCTAGAATTTATATTTTCTTCTAAATCTTTTTCTAATTGTAATTCTGTCTCTAAAACTATATATTCTGGCTTTTCAGAAAAAATACTATGTCTATAATCAAAATGTAGTTCTTCATTTAACATTTCTTTTATTTCTAAGTTTTCATCTAAATATGTTGTTTTTACTAAAATATCTTTAATTTCTCCTCCATAAGCGCCACAGTTCATTTTTACAGCTCCGCCAATAGTTCCAGGAATTCCAACTAAAAATTCCATTTTTGACAATCCAAGTTTTGCACATTTTCTAGCTAACTTACTCACAGGATAATCACTACTTACAATAACTTTTCCTGTTTTTTCATCTATTTTAATTTTATCAAACTCAATTTTTCCAACAATTCCTCTAATTCCCTTATCTCTAACTAAAAGATTACTTCCATTTCCAATAATATAAAATGGAATGTTGTTTGAAATTGCAAAACTTTTAACTTTTTTCAATTCATCTATATTTTTAAATTTTACAAAAAAATCAGCTGGCCCACCAATTTTAAAAGATGTATGATTTTTCATAAGCTCATCACAAAAAATCTGGTTTTGTGGCAGTATTTTTCCGTAAATTTTCTTTTATATCAACCATAAGTCTCCTTTAATCATCATTAAAATCATATTCTACTTGATTTGTTGTAACATCTGTTGGTTGTTTATAAACAGGGTCACCATCATTTGTATCTGTAGCGTGATATTTTTTCTTAGCAATGTCAAAAACTTCTCCTGTTGAATAATTAACTATATAACTAAGTTCTTTTGTTGAGGCATCACCAGAAACATTAGTATTATCACCTTTTTCAATTCCAAGATCTACTAAATCAGCTTCATTTAATAAATAATAATATTCCTCATAAGTTTTGTCATTGCAATTTTTTTCATAAACAACCATAGGAGTAACACTTGGAAATCCATTACTTGAAATCTGGCTACTACTACAAAGTCTAGTTCCAACAAATCCACTTGGACGACCTTCATCAGAACTTAACTGAGAATCTGAATTTATTCCTGGAGCAATTTTTCCTAACTCATTTGAAGATTTAACTTTCGCGTATCTTTGCATAATTGCTTCTTGAACTATTGAAAGTTCTGATTCTGTCTTTTTATTTGTTACATCATGTATCTCAGACAATCCATAATTTAAAGTAATTCCAAGTATTATCATAAATACTACTATTGTTATAACTAAGGCTATCAAAGTTATACCTTTTTTATTAAAACTTATCATTTGCATTTTCAAAAAATCTCCCTATAGATAATTTCTATATGATATTATCATTTTTTAAAGAAATTTACAAGACTTTTTCAACTTTTTTCTATTTTAAATTAGCTCCAATTATTCCACCAACACATCCGAGATATAATTCCGAAGAAGTATCATGATAATTCCTTGGATTCCTAAAGAAAAATTACCACTTACTATACTTGAAATCAAATATAAAATTATCATATATATAATCCCTTCTATTCCGCCTGAGACAATTCCTTTCATTTCAAGTTTTCTACTACAAATAAGTCCTCCTAAAATTATTGAAAAGCAAGATATTCCAATAATTGTGTTTCCCATAATATTATCGCTTACATTTGTTTTGCTTAAAATTAAAGCTAAAATAAACATTCCTAAAATAGAAATAATTATTTCTATCAAAAATGATTTTAGAAAAATTTTTAAAGTTTTCATCCCATCAAAATTCTTTTCTTCCATTTTCTACCTCCTATAAATCTTTTTAAATTATATTATAGTTTTTTGGTAAAAAGAACAAAATAAAACTGCTTAAGAAATTTTTTTATTTTTTCTTAAGCAGTTTTATTTTATATTTTTTTGGGGATTTTATAAATATAATATACTTATAAAACCTTAAACTAATCTTAAAAAATCAAAAATTTTTTAAATTTTTATTCCCCAACAAAACCTAAAATTATAACTCCAATCAAAGCCATTACAATTGCAACATATTGCTTTTTTGTCATTTTTTCTTTTAAGAATATTCTTGATAAAACTACTGATATTACTGACATAAAAGACATTATTGAAACAGCAATTATATCATTTCCTGAAAATGAATATACATAAAAAGCCTGTCCTAATGTTTCTAAAATACCTGTTGTAATTCTAATTTTCTCACCTTTAAATGTGAATTTTTCTTTTTTTATTTTTAAATATATGTAAAAAATAATTGCTGTAATTAAAAATGAAAACTCATAAGCCGTATTTGCAACATCTTCGATTGTATTTTCTGTAACATATTTTAAAGGAGTTGTTTCCATATCTAAATAAAATACATCTAAAAATGTTCCTATACCATCTAAAAGCGCGTACATCAAAGCCATTATAAAGCCAACTATTAACATCTTTTTTGTTAAATCTTTTGGCCTTTCATTTTCATTTTTAGTTTCAAACATTGCAAGCATAACAACGCCAATTGTTAAAAGCGCCATAGCAAAAGCTGAAATTCCGCTAACTCTTTCTCCCAAAATAAAGAAACAAAGTCCAGCAGTAATTACTGTTGAAAATTCTTCAACAACTGATGAAACTGTATTTTCAATGAATCTTACACCATAACAAGACAAAATCATTGAAAGCATATACAAGAAAAACACTGGAAAATAATAAATTATATTTATTGGGTGAAATCCTACATTTCTAGTCAACAAAATAAACACTGCATGTATACCCATAGCTAAACCTATAAAAATTCCAGTTCTTAAATGAGTATATTTTGTTGATCTTTCTGCTCCCATTTTATAAAATACTTCAGCAACGCCCCAGCTAAGCGTTGTAAGTATTGTAAATACTAACCACATTTTATTCTACTTCCTTAACATATTTTCTATTGCTATCATTATTCCTAATTTTCCATATTCATAAGTAATTCCACCTTGCATATAAGCTGTATATGGCGGTGTTAAAGGTCCATCACAACTTAACTCTATTGTAGAGCCAGGTGTAAAACTTCCATCTGCCATGATTTCTTTATGAGGATAACCAGGAGTTTCATCTGGAACTGGATCTACAAAAGATTCTACAGGCATTCCCATTTGTAACCCTTTGCAAAATTTTACTAAATTTTCTTCTGTTTCAAGTTCAATAGTTTGAATTATATCTGTTCTTTTTTCATTATGTTTTGGACTAACTTTTTTAAATCCTAATTTTTCTAACATCAAACTTGCAAAAGTCATTGATTTCAAGCTTGATCTTACAGCGTTTGGAGCCATATATAAGCCTTTATAAAAATTAAGCAATTGGTTAAAATTTGCTCCCATGTCTTTTCCAATAGTTGGAGCTGTAAGCCTTTCAGCAACGCTTTCTACTAAATCTTTTCTACCTGCTACATAACCACCAGAAGTCGCTATTCCGCCACCTAAATTTTTAATTAGAGAACCAACTATTATGTCAGCACCAACTTCTGTTGGCTCTTTTTCCTCAACTAACTCTCCATAACAGTTATCAACCATTATAATTACATCTTTATCTACTTTACGAATTTCTTTAATTACTCTTTCTATTTTTTCAATAGTAAGACTTTTTCTTTTAGAATAGCCAATTGAACGTTGAATTTCAACTAATTTTACAGGACTTAGTCTAAGTCTTTCAACTATTTTTTGAATATCAAAATCATTATCAATTAAATCAATTTGTTCATATTTTATTCCATATTTAATTAAAGAATTTTTACTATCTCCTATAAGTCCAATAACGCTTCTTAAAGTATCATAAGGTTCTCCTGAAATACTTATCATTGTATCTCCATGTTTTAATAAGCCAAATAAAGTAATTGAAAGTGCGTGAGTTCCAGACATTATTTGAGGTCTTACTATTGAATCTTCAGCTCCCAAAACTTCACTATAAATTTTTTCTAGCTTTTCTCTTCCTCCATCATAATAGCCATAACCTGTAACTTCGATAAAATCTGTTCCACTAACTTTGTTATTTTGAAAAGCTTTTAATACTTTGCTTGAAGCTCTTAAACAATTTCTATCGATTTCTTTAAAAGTTTCTTCTAATTCTTTTTCACATTCTTCTGATAATTTAATTATTTCTTCACTTATTCCAAATTCTTCGTACATTTCTTCTCCTTAAATTTCAAACAAAATAAAATAGGAATATAAAATTCCTATAATTTATAATAAAAGCAAACAGTAAGCCGGGTTCTGTTATTTCAAATAGCCATTTATCTAGGATATATATTGCTATATACCTCAAGCCGTTCAAGTAAAAACAAATAAATTTCGACGAGCAATCAAAATTTATTTATACAAGACGTTGCTCCGAATAGGGTTTACACTGACGGAAAATGTCACCATTTTCCCGGTAAGCTCTTACCTCACCTTTTCACCTTTGCCAAAATCCCACATCCACGCAAAATTTTCGGCTGTTATTTTCTGTTGCACTTTCCCTAAGGTCACCCTCGCTTGACGTTATCAAGTATCCTGCTCTATGGAGCCCGGACTTTCCTCTCGCAAAACCTTTCGGTTTTTGCCAGCGACTATTTTGTTTACTTTATGTATACCATTTTAACACAGCTAACACCTATGTGTCAACTGTTACATATCTATCGTTCAATTTTATTGAAATATATCATAATAATTTTTAAAAGTATATCCTTCATTTTTGTAATGTTCAATTATTTCTGGAAGAGCATCAACTGTAGCTTGCTTATCGTTAGCATCATGCATCAAAACAACTAAACTAGTCCAACCCTCAGCTGTTTCATATAATCTTGATAATAATTGATCTTTTGTTCTTCCAACAGCTTCAGCATCGCCTGTTAAGCAATTCCAGTTTGTTGAAGCAATTCCCATACTTTCTAATTTACTTTTAGCGCTTTGTTTTAAATTATGGTAAGTTCCTCCGCTTGATCCACCAGGAAATCTAAATAAATATGAATGATATTCAGGAATTCCAAGAGCGTTTTGAATAGCGGTTTCAGTAGTATTGTATTCGTCAATTACAGCTTGCTCTGAACTATAAATTGAAGAATATTTGTGACTATAACCATGATTTGCAATGTAATGACCTTCATTATATTCTTGTTTAACAAGTTCTGGATAAAGCTCAACTCTACTTCCTAAAACAAAGAATGTAGCTGGAACATCATATTGTTTCAAAACTTTTAAAACTTGTGGTGTTATATTTGGTGATGGTCCATCATCGAAAGTCAAATATATATTTTTTTCATCTCCTGATTGAGCTTGTTTACAAAGTTGAATTGAATCTGGATTTGAAACTGGTAATTTTTTTCCTGAAGTTGATGAGCTTGATGAACCACTTGGTTTTTGAGTATTTTCATTTTCTGGTTTGGTCTCATTTTTTGAAGTTGTATCATTTTCAACTTGATTATTTTCATTTTCTGAAGTGTTTGTAGCTACTTCATTTGAAACTACATTTTCTTCTTGAGTTTCATTTTTTGAAACAACTTCACTTTGTCCTTTATTATTACTTTCTGCTTTCTTTTGTTTGCTATTTTTAGCTTTGCTTGTAAGTAAGGCGCTTGCAAAAATTATTACAAACAGAATTACAAAAATAGATAAAAAAACTAATAATTTTTTTGTATTTAAATGTTTTCCGTATTCCATTTTATTACTCCTTTTATTTCTACTATATCATATTATTCATATTATATACGCCATTTTCTTGATTTATTAAGAATTTTGCGGCCTTAATTGCACCTTCCGCAAAAACCGCTCTTGAAGTTACAGTATGTTTTATTTCCATACTTTCGTCTTCTCCAAAATATATAACAGAGTGTGTTCCAGCCTCTGTTCCACCTCTAATCGAGTGAATTCCAATCTCATTTTCGCTTCTTTTCTCACGCTTACTATGTCTATCAAATTCGTAATTCATTCTATTTCCTAACGCGTTATTTATACTTTCAGCTAACATCAAAGCCGTTCCACTTGGACTATCAATTTTTCTACGATGATGTGTTTCAACAATTTCAATATCTGTTCCTTCTAATAGTTTAGCAAGTTCAGAGCAAACCTTTCTCATAACACAAATCGAATAACTCATATTATATGATTGAAATATCGGAATTTCTTTTCCCGAATTATGTATTTTTTCAAGTTCTTCATCTGAAAATCCAGTAGTTGCAATTACAATTGGAATTTTATTTTTAACTGAAAAATCTAATATTTTCATTGACGAGCTAGGAACTGAAAAATCGATTATCACATCTGGAAGTTCTTTTATATCATTTAAGTCTGTATAAACTGGGAAGAAATTATCTCCACTATCTATTTTATCAACTCCTGATAAAACTTCTATTCCTTCCATTAGTCTAACCTTTTTAGCAACTTCTTGCCCCATTTTTCCATTACAACCATTAATTAAAACTCTAATAGTTTTCATAATTTCCTCCATCAAAATTATACTAAATTAAATTTTTTCATTTCTTCTTTTAATTTTTCTGATTTTGACTCACTCATTGGAACAAGTGGAAGTCTAGGTTTTCCATAATTATAGCCCATAAAGTTTAAAGCCTGTTTTACTGGAATTGGGTTTACTTCTGAGAATAAAGCTTTTATTAAATCAATAGAGTCAAGTTGAAGTTTGCAAGCTTTTTCCACATTTCCATCAAAAAATTCTTTTGTAATATTATGTGTATATTCTGGAAGTATGTTTGAAAGAACTGATATTACTCCGATTCCTCCAAGTGAAAGAATTGGAACAATTTGATCATCATTTCCAGAATAGATTTTTAAATCATCTCCACAAAGTTTAGCTATTTCAGCGATTTGAGAAATATTTCCGCTAGCTTCTTTTATTGCTACAATATTTTCTATTTCTGATAATTTTTTACAAGTCTCTGGTAAAATATTTACGCCAGTTCTACTTGGTACACTATACAAAATTATTGGCAAATTCGTATTTTTAGCAATTTCTTTATAATGAGCAATTAATCCATCTTGTGTCGTTTTATTGTAATATGGAGTTACAACCAAAGCTCCATCAGCACCAACACTTTCAGCAAACTTCGTCATTTCAACCGCTTGAGCTGTACAATTACTTCCAGTTCCTACAATAACTGGAATTCTTTTGTTTACTTTTTGAATAGAATATTTTATAGTTTCTTTTCTCTCTTCTAAAGTCATAGTAGAAGCTTCGCCTGTTGTTCCACAAACTATTATACTATCGACTTTATTTTCAATTTGGTTTTCTATTAATTTACCAAATTCCTCAAAATTAACTCCTGTATCTGTAAAAGGAGTTGAAATTGCGGTTCCGCAACCTTTAAAAATAACTTTTTTCATAAAATTACCTCTTTTATATGTATATACCACATAAAAATATAATTATATTTTTAACTACTTTATTATATGTCATAAAATATTAAAAATCAATTGATTTTGATAAAAAATAATGAAAAATCTTCTACTAAAAATAGTAAAAGATTTTTCATTTAAAATTATTCATTTTTAAAACTATCTCTATATTTTAATGTCACATCGTAGTTTAGTTTGACTTGTTCAGGATTTAAAGGTTTCTCATATAAACGAATAGCGTACAAAGTACCTTTTAAATAATATAGGCTACCAGTGTTATACCAAGGACAAACACCAACAAAGAAACTAACCCCCTGTTCATCCCAAAATTCTCGTCCCATATCATACGTGTCCGCCCCAAAATATGAATAACCATACAATTTTCCATTTATGTAATATTCTATCTTATCTACTTTTTTACTCATCATTTCATCATCGTAATTCGAATCACTAACACTCTCATCATAATCACGGTATACAAACGTTAAATAAAAATCTTCACCTACGCTATATCCACATTTATTGCTCAGTACGTTTCCGATGACTCGTAGTTTTTAAATTATTCCCATCCCCCGTCCAAGAAGAACTGCTATAAAATTTACATATAGTACCATCACTCCCAAAGCCAAACCTCATAGCATTAGAATAAATCCCATGCAATAACGAAGGTATTCTACAAAACAACCCCGAACATACTACCGTTAAACCATCAGAATTTTTTATATTATCATACAATAATCTATCTAAATTACAATATATTTCAAAAGTAAACCCATTTGAAAAATCTAGCTCATCTTCTGATAATCTTAAATAACCTCCTTCTCCTGTCTCATTTTCTTCTGATCTGTTAAACTCTAAAGCTTTAATTTCATTATTATATTTTACATCTCCTGCTTTTTGTATTCCTGTATTTATGTCTTCTCCATCTGTATCTTTTACAATAAAATCATCAAAATTTTTATGATTTACTTCATCTACATCTCTACTTTCTACCCATTCTCCATTTGCTAAGCTCATTGGATCTAAATTCAAAGCTATGTTTGTTGTTACTCCTAATGTTGCTTTTTCATTCCAGTTTACCGCTCTTCCTGATAATATTTGATATTCTTTGTTTTTATAATCTATTACATAATCATTTTTAAAATTTAATTCTTTATTGTCTATTACGTATGTTTCACCTTTTTTTAGCCAATAATAGTCTTCGTCATATCTTGCTGTTTCTTTATTTTCTTTGTCATATTCTATTACTATGTTCCATGTTCCATCAAGTAAGCTTTTTGATTCTCTTTTTACTAATTTTGTTCCTATAAATCCAATTTTGGTATCTTTATTTTCAGTTATACTAGTATCTTCAAATTTATCATTTAGCTCTACTACTCCACTTATTATTGCTTGTAATTCTTGTATTGCAGCCTCACTATCTGAAGAATCTCCATTTGAGCCTAATCCTAGTCTTTTTGCAGCTTCTAACTCTAATTCATCTGTTCCTATATATAAAAGTTTGCTTTTAACAATTACAAAATTTTCTTTATCTTTTTCTTCCATTTTTGAAATATAACTTTTTATTTTATCTCCCGAAGCATAAACACCGTCATCATCAAACAAATTTATATTCATTTCTTCATCATAACCAGAAAATCTAGACATAATACTTGCAAGCTGGGCATTAGTTATAACACCATTATCCCCGAATTATTGCGTTTAGAGATACTCCCGCTAAAATTAGCAGAACAATAATAGTCTTAACTTTACTTTGTGACTAAAAAAACCAGTTCTAATTGAACTGGTTTTAAAAATCATATATTTAACAAATTAAACGTATATGGTGAAAGGAGCCATAAAATTAATAAATGAGCTGGGTAGAATATGTAAAATAACCATTTTGACTTTGCCCCTTTTTTTCCATTATATAATAGAAGTAAAAATAATGGAATTAGTGTGCAAATCCAATTTTTTATAGTATATTCATTAAATCCCACACCTAAAATAAAAATTCTATATAAATATTTTCCAGATACAACAGCCATACTTGCTAGCAAAGTCTTAAACTTGCTATCTTTAAAGATATAAAATGAAAATATTAATAATACTCCAAACATTCCATAATCCACAAAGCAAATATTTCCTAAAACGCCTACTATTAGAACAGCTAGCCAGCCTTTTATACTATTTCCATAAGTCTCAAATAATTTTATAGCAATAATTCCTAAAATAAGTGTAAATTCAATATTTAGATGATATTCGCCAATAGTTGGAAGTGATTCAAATAATAAAAATGGAATTTCAGAAATAATTCCAGCAATCAAAAGCCTTTTCAAATATTTTCCCAAGTCTCTTGTATGAAGGTATCCTTGAACAACACAAAAAGCAAAAATCGGGAAAGCTATTCTTCCAAAATAAAGTGTAAATTCATTGTAGCAAGCCGGAAAAGCATATTTAATATGATCCACAACCATGAAAATCAATGCTATAATTTTTAATACAAATATTGACACTTTTTTCCTCCAAAATAAATCTTTTAAAATTGTATCATATTAAAAAATTTATTGCAATCCTAAAACAAAATTTGTAACTGATGTATCTACAACATAATCTAAAACCTCCAAATATGGCTTAACTCTAAAATTCATGAATCCATCTATAACCATATATTTATTTCCATCTAAAAAATATTCATATACTAATCCTTTTAAAATTTCTTCTTTATATTTAAAACTTGCTTCTTGAAGATCAATTATTTTTTGGCAAATTTTTAAAATTATCTCTTTCTCGAAATCTTCAAAATAGCAATAATTATCGTCTATTATTCTACTTAAAATTCTACTTTCATAAAATGAAGATATCATGTTTGCCAAAAGTCCAGAAAATTTAATTAGGAAATTTTTTTCATTTTGGCCAGTATAATGAACTATAACATTTTTATATATTTTGAATTTGTTTGATGAAATAACTATTTCGTCAAAATCTTCTTCAAGTTTTTTAATTAAATATGAAATTATTTCATCATTGTTAGTTTTCAAACATATAGATTTCATTTTTTCCCTTTCTTAGCTTTTTAGCAATCATTCTACAAGTTATAATACTCAATTTTTCCTAAAAAGTGCTTATTTCTCTTTAAAATTTATAAAGCAAAATTTATTCCATTAGAAATAATCTCAGCTAAAGACTCTGTTAGCTCATCAACCTCTTTTGGAGTTACTACTAAATTGTAATCATAAGGATTTAAAGTTTCCTTAATTTCTTCGTAATTATCTTCGTTTTTCAATTCATTAAGATAACTGTTAGATTTTGCTTCTTCTTGCAATTTAGTAATAAACAAATTCAAAGCATCATTTACAATTACCGCAGTCTCTACAGCTGTTGGCACGCCAAGCGCAATAACTGGAATTCCTAAATTTTCATAAGTAATCCCCATTCTAGCGTTTCCTACGCCACCTCCGGGAATTATTCCAGTATCTGAAATTTGAATTGATTTATTAACTCTTTCAATACTTCTAGAAGCCAAACTATCTATAGCAATTATGAGCTTCGGCTTTATTTTATTTGTAACTCCTTGAATTATTTCTAATGTCTCAATTCCAGTTTTTCCCATAACACTAGGTGCAAAACTACTTATACCTCTTGAACCTTCTTTCAAATATTGTGGATAATATTTTTTGATATGTCTTGTAACTTCAATATTTTCAATGACTTTAGAACCTAAACTGTCACAAACTAAATCATTGTTTCCAAGACCTACTACTAAAACTTCATCATCTGAAGAAGTTAAATATTTATTGGAAAGACTAGAAATTTCTTCTGAAATAATATCTTCTAATTTTTCTTTTTCCTCTTCTCTTAAATTAGAAGCTTTTTTCAAATCAATAGTAATATAATTTCCTTTTTTCTTATTTAGAGCCTTTTCACCTTCTTCACTTAGAATTTTTACTCTTGTAATTTTTGCTAAATCTTTGTTTTCTTCTTCACACTCTAAGCCTGCGACCTCGTCCTCAATATTGTTTGCTTTTCTATATAAATCTCTTCTTTCATCAGCCATATCTGTTCTAAATTCCATAAAACTTCCTCCAAAACTAATATTTTTTTATTATTTTTGGTAAAAAATTGAAAATTATACTACACAAATCAAGTTTTTTATGTTATACTTATTAGGTCTATAATTTTATTAAAGGAGGAATATCTATGTCAGGACATTCAAAATGGCACAATATCGCAGCAAAAAAAGGAAAAGCTGATGCTGCAAGAGGAAAAATTTTCACAAAATTAGGAAGAGAAATTAAAGTAGCTGTCGCTCAAGGTGGACCTGACCCGGCTGGAAACTCTAAATTAAAAGATATAATTTCTAAATGTAGGGCTAATAATATGCCTAATGATACTATAAATAGTGCAATTAAAAAAGCTGCTGGTGAAGGAAGTACAAAACAATATGAAGATATAACTTATGAAGGTTATGGAACAAACGGTGTTGCTGTAATTGTTAAAGCTAGTACAGATAATAAAAATAGAACAGCTGCTGATGTTAGACACGTATTTGATAAAGCTGGAGGAAACTTAGGAACTACTGGTTGCGTTTCTTATATGTTTGAACAAAAAGGTGTTATCGTAATTGCAAAAGAAGATTGTAAAATATCTGAAGATGATTTAATGATGGAAGCTTTAGACGCTGGAGCTGAAGACTTTTCAAGTGAAGACGAAGTTTATGAAATAAAAACAGATCCACAAAACTTTACAGCTGTTTCAGATAGCTTAACTTCAAAAGGAATCTCTTTCCTAGAAGCTGGCGTTCAAATGGTTCCTAATAATTATGTAAGTTTAGATGAACAATCAGCTGAAAAAATGCAAAGATTAATTGACAATTTGGAAGATTTAGACGATGTTCTAGAAGTTTATCATAACTGGGACGAGTAAATATGTAATAAAAAAGCACCCAACAGCTTCGCTGTTTGGGGGCTTTTTTATGATTTAATAATGATAAGTTTTTATCATTGTTAAATCATAAAAAAATATACACGGCTACGCCGTGTATATTTTTTCATATTTACCTATGATATGTCTCTCCACCCATTATTTTAAATCCTCTATAAATTTGCTCTAATAGAAAAACTCTTATTAGTTGATGAGGAAAAGTCATTTTTGAAAAAGAAATTTTTTCTTTTGCCATTTTTAAAATTTCATCACCAATTCCAAGTGTTCCTCCGATTACAAAAGTAATATTACTATTGCCATAAGAAGTAAGTTTTGAGATTTTCTCAGAAAACTCTACAGAATCATATTCTTTTCCATTTAAATCAAGGCAAATTAAATATGTATCTTTTTTCAAATGATTAATCATTTTTAAAGCCTCTTCATCTTTAATCGCTTTTTCAGTACTAGAGCTTAATTTATCTGGTATTCTATTATCTTCTACTTCTATTATATTTAAATTACAATATTTAGAAAGTCTCTTAGAATATTCTAAAATTGCCTCTCTAAAAAATTTCTCTTTTATTTTTCCAACACACAAAACATTAATTGTTAACATATATTTTCTCCTTTAAACATTTATATTATACTACACTATAACAAATTTTTAAAGAATAATTAATTAAATTTTACACACAATAATAATATATTTATAGAAAGGAAGTAAATAGAAAATGGAAGAACATCAAAAAATAAATTGCACCGTTTCAAGTTGCCTTTATAATGGTAGAGCAACAAAAGAGTGCTTATTAACAAATATTTTAGTAAAACCTTGTGAAAACTGTGATTCAGGTGGAGTAACAGAAACTGTTTGTAGTAGTTATAAGGCAAAACATTAAAAGCTTTTTGCTTTTAATGTTTTAGCTGACATCTTCTTCTAAGCCATCAGTTAAAATTTGATTTAAAAGATTATACTTATAATGAATTGAAATTTTTTTGTCCTCAGTTATTTCGATTTTATCAACAAGTGAAATCAAGTCTATTCTTGTGACTTCTTTGCAATTATAAAAGTTTTTAATTACTTTTTTAATTTCATCTGTAGATTCTTGCTTTCCGAGTCTTTTCTTTAAATTTTCAACTCTTGTTTCATTTTCGTTTCTTTCTTTTTTTAAGTTGTTATAAATTCTTTGGAAATCGTCATCATCAAACATTCCCTTAAATTTTGAACCATATAGTTCATCAATTTTCTTGTTAATTTCTACGATTTTTTTCTCAGAAATTATAATTTCATTTTTCAAGTCGAGAGCTTCTTTATTTTGAGCAATTTTCATAAATGTCTCTTCTTCTAAAACTTGCTTACATTTTGCTCTAATCATTTGTAAAACATTAGTTGTAGTTTTTTCCAAATTGCTACTGTGTGGTGTGCATAAATGAAAAGACGGGTTAGAAGCATAAGTATTGCACCTAAAATAAAATAATGTCCTTCCATCAGAGCGTCTTTGAGGTACTAAACTCATCTTCTTCCCGCACTCTCTACAATACATCACGCCTTTTAGCAACCAGTCGTAAGTCTTCGTTCTTACACCTCTACGCATTTCAAGCATTGATTGAACTATTTCAAAAGTTTCCAAATCAATAATCGGCGTATGCATATTTTTAACAACTATCCTATTTTCCTTTGGCATAACCATAGTTTTCTTACTCTTATAGTTAACCTTTTTTGTATTACCATTTGAAACCCAACCAAGATATGTAACATTTTGAAGTATTCTATTTACAGTGTTTCTGTTCCAGCCCCTTTTAATTTCCATATTTCTCGTATGATTATTTCCTATAATTTCTGAAGGTAATAATACTTTTTTTACTGTCATCATATTTGCAATTTGTGTCGCAGTTTTTCCACTTTTAGCAAGCTCAAATATTTCTTGAACTATTGGCGCTGTCTCCATATCTACAATATAATGATTGCAATCTTTTGGATCTTTTTTATATCCATAAGTTGGATATGTAGTCATTACTTTTCCCTCTTTTGCTCTAATTCTCTTACCATTTCTAACTTTTCTTGAAGTATCTCTTACATACCATTCATTGAAAAAAGCTTTAAATTGAACCATTTCCTCTGAAGTCTCAATATGACCTGTATCAATGTCATCTGAAATAGCAATAAATCTTACTCCTTTTTCAATAAAGAATTCCTCTAGATAATATGATATCTTACTTGAAAGTCTTCCAAAACGAGACAAGTCTTTAACTAAAACAAGATTTACTTTTTTCTTTTCGATATCACGAATCAATCTGTTAAAGTCTGGTCTATCAAATGTAGCACCAGAAACACCATCATCTACATAAGTGTCAAAAACTTTAATATTATTTTCTCTACAGAAAGAATTCAAGAATGCCTTTTGTGTACTAATACTACCACTTTCTCTTTCGTCTTCATTTTCGATTAAAACTTCGCTGTTTCCAGCTTCGATTTTTTCATTAGATAATCTCGTGTACAATCCTGCTGAATATTTCTCAGGATTCTTAATTGTAATCATTTAATTTTCCTCCTATTTTAAATTTTTTAATCTCAAATTATATTCATCTTTTGTACACATTTTCACCTCCTTTTATTAATTACTTTTTGTACACAAAAATGTGTCGTATTTACGAGTATAACATAATTTTTTAAGAAAATAAAGTGTTATGTTAACTATTTTTTAAACCTTTTAAACTTTTAATATTTTTCAATTTTGACCTAATTTTTTGATTTTTTAGACTTTTTTAAAAAACGCCATTTTCTCAAAACCCTATAAATATAGCTGTTTTGACCGTTCGTCATAAAGTAATAAGAGTGTCCTCACGAATGCTATTAATTTTTCGACTTTAATTAAGTTCAAAAATTTTTTAATAAAAAAGTATACACATAACTATTGTTTGGAAACCTGTTATGTGCACCTCTAAAATTTTCTCTTTGTTTTCAATATTTACAAAGATTTTATATTAAAAAAACTCAAAAATTTTTATCAAAGTCTCTTTTGCCATGTCAAAATTTTGATCCTCAATTTGCCCTCTTAAATTTTGAATATTCATAAAAATTTTATTGACTTTATATGAATTATTTTCTAAATATTTTTTATTTGAACTTAAATTAGAATAATTTGTTTCAAACATATTAAGATTATTTAGTCCTTCTACTCTATTTTCGCTCATTATATAATAGCCTACATACAAAAGGTCTGTTTTTGCTTTCTTTTCCAGTTTAATTTCTTCGCTTTCAGGCATATTATCTAATATAGAATATGAAGCAAGATTGTAGCAATCACAAAGTGAACCTATAAAGCCATACAAATCCTTATTTGTTAAGAAATTTTCCATATTTCTAAAGCAATTTTCAAGATCTACTATACTTTTACTTGGAATTTGAATACTTGCAAAATCAATAAGAATAACATCTACAGAATTTCTAAAAATATTAAAATCTTCTGTTACAGCCTCCCAATCAATTTCGCCAGTATCTATAGAATATTCATTTGTAAGAAATTTATTAAACATTGTTATATTTTGATTTTCCAAATATCTTACTTCACTAAGACCTTTTTCTAATTTGATATTATTTTTGTCATTACCACAACCGCTAAGACTTATGGTTGCTAAACATATTAAAATTAAAACATAAATAAATTTTTTCATCATATACATATTATTTGCCTAAATTTTCAAAATATACCAAAATGTGATATAGAAAGGAATTTTCAAAATGTATGAATTAAATCTTTTTTCAGAAAGCAAAGAAAAATTAGAAGAATTTTTAAAAAATTTTTACAATTCTAAATTTGATTTAAAAGAAGCCAAATTTGAAAGAAGTTTCGGAAACCCAATAGATATGATTGATCTAATTTCAGCAATTGTTGACAATAACGACAAATACCAAATCGGAATCTGGATTTCAATTGACAAAAATATTTTTATAAATATAACAGAACTAAATTTAGATAAAATAATAAGATACCTCTATGAGAGGTATCCTAATTAAAAATATTAAAATCTAATTACTTATTGTTAAACTTCCATTAGAATATTCATGAAGACCAGCTCCAGAACCAATCCCTAGATTACCATATTTTGTATATGTGTCATAATCTATTGTTCTATAATTTGGATTTTCATTATTTAAGAAAATAATCATTCCTTCAGGATTATTAGCATATTCTAATGTATCAGAAACTTTTGCAACTTCTAAATCTCCATTTTTATAAGTTTGATAACAATCTAAATCTGTATGATATATTTCTTGATCTTTATTTATTTCATCTAAAGAAAAACCTAATTGAGAATAGATTACACATTGATTTAGTACAGTTGTTTCTCTATTATCATTTTTATCTTGTCTAAATCTTCCATTTAAAGCTGTGACATTACTTATATTATCAATAGTAATATTTCCGCCTTTTCCACCATAGCAATATAAAGTTCCTTCTCCAGAAATATTCAATACAGAAGATTTTTCTCCATTAGTCCAACAATGTATCCCAGCAAAACCTCCTTTACCTTCTTCACTTTGTTCACCTTCAACTGTATTTGCACCTGTATCTCCGAATACACTATCTACAAGATTTTCTTCTAATAATTTATTCATAGCTTCTTTAACATTAGCTTTAACATTATCAGTAATTGTTCCAATATTATAACTTATTAGCTTACTCATTATAAGTTCAATAATATTATTTTTTTCACTTATTTCTTTCGCATTCATCGTGTTTGTTATAATTCCATTATCCCCTATAATTGCGTTTAGAGATACTCTAGCCAAAATTAGCAGAACAATAATAGTCTATTTTTTTCCATTATAACGAATCACTAACAAAACAATGAGCGATATTTTTATATCGCTCATTAATTATGTATTTAATTATCATTTTGTACACAAAATGTGATTATTTTAATTTCTCTATTTCTTCTTTTGAAAGTCCTGTTATTTCTATTATTGTATCTATATCTATTGATTTAGTTAACATTTTTTTAGCTATTTCTATTTTTGAATTCTGTTCGCCTAATTTTTTACCTGATTTTTCTCCTTTTTCAAATCCAGCTTTTTCTCCATCTTCATATGCGTGTCTTTCTCTTGAAGCTTGGTCATATAAAAACATTTCTCTTCTTAAAGCCATTGCTTCTTCATATTCGTCCATATTTATTATTTCTAACTCTTCCTTCGCTTTTTTGATATTTTCATCTTTTATTTTTTTCATATCTAGCTCACCTGGACTTTCTATAAATTTTACCCAATTACTTAAGCTTTCACTTATGTTTTTATATCTCTTGTATTTAGGTAATTCTAGTATATAAAATTCAAGCTTGTCTGTCAACACCCTATTTTGATAGTTTTCTTCTCTTATTTGCCATTTTGTTAATGTTTTCTCTATTTTGCTCAATTCTTCTATTTCATACTTCGTTATCAATATTATTATTACTTTTTTTAAAATTTTATAATTATTACTTCCTTTTTCTATTCCCTTACTATATAATTTACTCCAGTAAAATAATATTCTTTCAATTATATCTTTTGTATCTATTATTTGTACTTCTATATCACATTCTACATTATCATTTAATGTTGCTCTTACATCTAATATTCCAGATTTATCATCATTAAAATCTCTTTCTAATATTTTATTTTTATCTAAATCTAATTTTACATCTTTTATTTCTTTTCCAATTATTGCGCTCAATAATCCTTTTGTTATTTCTTCATTTCCTACATGACCAAATATTCTTTTAAACACATAGTCGTTTGTAGGATTAAATGATATTTTTTCTTCTTTTTTTACCATTAAATTCTCTCCTTTGCTATTTTTAATTTTTTATTTCTTATTTTAATCTTTTATCTTTAGTTATAAAAATTTAAAAAAATATCTTTTTTAATCACAACCTTTCTTGAATAAATTTTATATTTGATATTTGTTTGGAAAAAATCTTAATTTGAATCAATTAAGATCAATTGAAAAAAACTGAAATTATAATACCACATTTTATTTCAAATTGCAATACTTTTTTAATAAAAAAATAATTATTATTAAAATACAAAAAAAACTGTTAGAAAAATTTCTAACAGTTTTTTATAATTCTAATAATCAGGATTTGGATTATAATCTGGGTTATCTTCATATCTTTTTAAATTTACTACATCATTTGTCGTTGTAATTATTTCATTTGTTTTTTTATCATAAATTGTATATACACCATTTACTTCATCATATTCGCTTCTTGTTTTTGCTTCTTGATTTAATGAATTTGACGAGTTATTTTTTGTTTCAGATTTTTTATTTTTTACAATCATAAAAATAACAATTAAAATAATAAACGCAACTAAAATCATTAAAAATATTCTCTTTTTGTCCATAATCTTCCTCCAATTTTAATTTGTTTGAAAATCACTTTCATCATAAGATACAGTGCAACCTGCTTCTATAAATTTTTGAATTAGTCCTAAATTATCATAACCTGAAACAGCGTATCTTTCTAATGAATTATTTTTTATATAGAGATTTTTTAAGACCATTTTTCCATTTTCATCTCTAAAGTTTAATAAACATTCTAATCCAGATAAATCTTCAATTTGATTTGTAGAAAGCTCTAAAGTTTCGAGGTGTTCCATATTTTCAAATATACTCACCTTCCTACTATTTTCATCATCTTCAGATACTTCACAATATAAATCAGAAATATTATTATCTTCTAAATACAAATTCTCTAATAAACTTAACTCATGAAGTTCACTAATATCAGTAATTTTATTGCTTCTAACATTTAATGATGTTAAATTTACCAAGTTACTAATACCTACCAATATATCTGAATCGTAAGCACCTGCAAAAACTACATTTGTCAAGCCAGTAAATCCTTCAAAATTTTCAAAATTACCTACCTCTATGCCATTTTCTCCACCAGCATAATAAACGTGTTTAGAATCATAACCTATTAAATTTGTTAAAGTAGTTTTTGAATTCTCTAACACTGATACTCCATTTAAAAGATTCTCAGCATTATACCTCCTTAAAGTCAGACTTCCCAAACTACAATTCTCTAATTCACCAAAACGCCCGTAGAAACAACCTTCGTGAGCATACAAATTATCTATAGAAGGGCATTGATTACCTAAAATATCACAACCACTTTGAACCCAAACAGAGTCAATATGATGACTAGGAAGCTTTAGATACCCTTTAAAGAAATGAAATTTTTTTAAGCTATCACAACCTTCTAAATTAAAAGTAGGATAAATATCATAAGATCCAGTAATATCATAAATCAATCCAACTCTCAAATTTTCTAAGCTCTTACAGCTAGAAAACGCATCCGTATAACCTTCGTATGGAGGTATCATTACACCACAATAACAAGGATTGAATTCCAAACCACTATAAGCAAAATCCAAATCTCCATCAGTAGTATCAGGATTAGAATATATTTTTTCAAGAGTTGATTGAATTGTAGATAAATCTGTTTTCGCTCCATTAGTATAAATTAAAGTTAATCTACTTTCACCATTTAGTAATGTCACATCTGTAACATTTGTATCTCTATAGTCGAATTCACTAAGCGATTTTACAGTATTCAAAAAATCTATTTTTGTCAAGTTTGTTATTTTTGCTACAGAAAGTTTCTTTAAGCCTGTTAGAGTTGACAATACATATCTAAAATATATATCACTATTTTCTTCCATTCCTTCTATTTGTGAATCATTCAATAATTTTATATTTGATTCGCCCATTGATTTTAAGGAATTTATATAAGAAATTTCACTTTCTGTAAGTTGTGTTAAATTTTTTAATATTGTATCTAATTCTGAAACATTAAGATTACCTTCTTTTATTAATTTAGCAAGCCTTGACTGAGCTAATCCAGGATTATCATATAGTCTTAAATATTGTAAATTTGTCCTTCCTTTCAAAGAATTTATTTTTAAAGAATAATCTGTCAAGTTCTTTGATGCCCATTTTAATATTGTTCCATTTTCAAACAAATCAAAATAATCATCAGGTAAACTATAATTATTTCCACATAACTTAATTATATCTCCTAATAATTTAACTTCATCTGCAATCATCTTGGTGTTACCAGCCAAATATAAATTTCTTATAGTATTACATTTTGCTATAATATCAACATTTTCTAATTCTTTATTGTTCTCTATATTTAAATAATTTAACTTTCCAATGTATTTTCCTTCATCATTTAATTGTACTAAAGAAGAAATATTATTCAAGTTACAATTATACGCTCTCAAACTATATAGATTATTTGAAGTTTCAAAACCATTTAAACTTCTTAAATTTGAACAACCATATAAAACGGCATCATATAGCGCAGTAGTACCTCCCAATCCTTCAATACTATTTAATTGTCCGTTATTTTGACATATTAAAAAGGTTAAATTTTCATTATTTTCAAAACCATCTAGATTTAACAATGAATGATTATCAAATAACCAAACTTCATATAAAAGTGAATAACCTTTAAGCGAACTTACACTTGTTATACTATTATTATTAAGATACGCCCATTTAACAGATTTTTTTACAGAAGAACTCCATGTTGAAAGAGAACTGATATCGCTTAAATTTGAAATATAATCACTAAGTCCCATTTTATATAAGTCGTGTCCATCTTTTCCTATTGCAAAAGAATTCATTATCGGTGTATCATATCCGAATATTCCCAAATACTGTAAGTTTGTTAATTTGCTAGCGTTAGCCATCGCTAAACTTAATCTTTCTATTTCACTATT
>CANPWV010000005.1 GCA_947585105.1 uncultured Clostridia bacterium | reverse complement strand
GTTGATCCAGATATTTTAATTGTTGATGAAGTTTTATCTGTTGGTGATATGTCATTTCAATTAAAATGTTTTAAAAAATTTGAACAATTTAAAAAGAACGGAAAAACAATACTTTTTGTAACACATAGTATTAGTGATGTTATGAGAAATTGCACAAGAACTATTATTATTGATAAAGGTAAAAAGATTTTTGATGGAAGTGTTAAAGATGGTGTTGATAAATATAAGAAAATAATTGTAGGACTTGATATTGATAATGAAATCAGCCAAGAAGAGGTAGAAAGAAAAGCAGATATAGAAGATAGACTAAGAGATGAAGATTTATGGAAAAAACATTTTGAATTAAATAATGAAGAACTTATATATGGTACAAACGCTGTAGATATAATAGATTATGGAATTTTTAATAGTAGAGGTGAATATGAGACATTAGTTAAAAATAGTGAACCAGTTACTATTAAAGCCAAAATAAAATTTAATCAAGATATTGATAATCCAATATTTGCTATTAATATAAAAGATATGACAGGATTAGAATATTGTGGAATGAACACTATAACACATGGCTTAGATACAGGCTCTTATAAAAAAGGCGATATTGCTGTTGTTTCTTTTACACAAGTAATCCCTATAAAACCAGGAAAATATACAATTTCTTTTGGATGTACGAAATTCAAAAAAAGTGGAGAATTAGAAGTATTCCAAAGAAGATATGATACTTTGTTTATAGAGGTTATGGCTTATAGAGAATGTTTGGGATTATGTGATTTAGATAGTACAATTAGTTTTCAAAAATATAAATAGAGAGGTAATTTATGGAAGACTTAGAACTTACGATTCTTATGCCATGTTTAAATGAGGCTGAGACGTTAGAAACTTGTATTAAAAAGGCAAAAAAGTCGTTAGAAGAAAATAAAATAAAAGGAGAAGTCCTAATTGCTGATAATGGTAGTACAGACGGATCTCAAGATATTGCTAGACGTTCAGGTGCTAGAGTTATTAATGTTCCAAGACGTGGCTATGGAAGCGCTTTAATTGAAGGAACAAAAGAAGCTTTTCGGAAAATACTGTATAATGGGAGACGCTGATGATAGTTATGATTTCTCAAATATTATGCCTTTTGTTGAAAAGCTAAGAGAAGGCTATGATTTAGTTATGGGAAATAGATTTAAAGGTGGAATCGAAAAAGGTGCAATGCCTTGGTCACATAAATATATTGGAACACCTGTAATATCATTTCTTGGAAGATTATTTTACCATTCAAAAATTGGTGATTTTAACTGTGGAATGAGAGGCTATAATAGACAAGCTATTTTAAATTTAGACTTAAAATGTACTGGTATGGAGTATGCTTCAGAGATGATAGTTTCAGCAAGTTTAAATAATTTGAAAATTGCTGAAATTCCTACCACACTAAAGAAAGATGGGCGTTCTAGACCACCTCATTTAAAAAGTTTTTCAGATGGTTGGAGACATTTAAAATTCTTGCTTTTATATAGTCCAAAATGGTTATTCTTAATTCCTGGTTTAGTATTAGTTCTTGTAGGATTAATTGGAACTGTAGCTTTTGCGATTAGCAAAGGTATACATCTAGGAAGTGTAGTTTTAGGAATTCATTCAATATTATACTTTGGAGCAATGGTAGTTGTAGGACTTCAAATGATAATCTTTTCACTATTTGCAAAAGTTTACGCTATAAATAGTGGAATGCACCCTAAAAAGGAAAAAACGAAAAAATTCTTAAATAAATTTACTCTTGAAAAATTATTAATTTTAGGAATCGGATTTATTTTTATTGGAATAGGGCTTACGATTTATTCAATTATAATTTGGAAGAGTAAGTCATGGGGAAAATTAAATCCAGTAGATGTTATGCCAATTACAATTCCTGCTGCATATTTAATTATTATTGGATTTCAAGTTGCGTTTACAAGTTTTATTATAGGAATATTAAATATAGAATATAAAAAATGAGGAAAAAATGGAAGAATTTAAAAACCATACATTTGTAATTTGTTGTTATAAAGAATCTGAATATTTAGAAGAAATGATAAAATCTTTATTAAATCAGACTGTTAAAAGTAATATTATAATTTCAACTTCAACTCCAAATGAATATATACAAAATATTGCAAACAAATACAATTTGAAGGTTTGTGTAAATACTGGAAAAAAAGGAATTGGGCCAGATTGGAATTTTGCGGTAAGTGTAGCTAAAACAAAATATGTTACTCTTGCTCATCAAGATGATGTATATTCTGAAAAATATTTAGAAGAAATAGAAAAATCAATATCAAAAAACAAAGATGACATTATAATGTTATTTACAAATCATAAAGAAATTAGAAATGGAGAAGTAGTTAAGAAAAATATAAATTTAATAATTAAATCTATAATGACTTTTCCAATTAGAATTATGAAAAGACCAAGATTTATGAAAAGATTAATTCTAAAATTTGGAAATCCAATTAGTTGTCCAAGTGTATGTTTAAATACTGAAATAGTAGGAAAAAGGCCATTTAGAGAAGATATGGATTCAAATATAGATTGGGGAACATGGTTAGATTTTGCTGATAAAAAAGGAACTTTTATATACTTAAATGAAGTTCTTACATTTCATAGAGTTCATGGAGAATCTGCTACTTCAAAATGTATTGATAGTAATAAAAGAATAAAAGAAGATTATGAAATGTTTTGTAGATTATGGCCAAAATGGTTTGCAAAATTTATAATGATATTTTATAAACATGCTCAAGACGCTAATTAAAAAGGGGTAAATATGTTAGAAAAAATTAAAAAACATAAATTTGCAATTTCAATAATTTTTATAAGTTTAATTTATCTTATATTAACAAGTGTACAAAATCCAAATTTTTATTATTATTCTGGAGCTGATGATTATCTTGTATTACATGAAGCTAAGAGTATACTTGATTTTAAATGGTTAGGACATTTTTGGGGAAGAACTTTATCAAAAGGACCTGGAGCAGCTATATTTATAGCAATTTCAAATTTTATTGGAATAAGTTTTATAAAAGCTCAATTTTTATTTTACATAGGAGCTGTAATATTATTTGTACATACTTTAAAGAAAGTAATAAAAAGCGATTTTTTAAGGATAATTGTTTTTATAGTTGTTTTATTTAATCCAATAATGTATGATGTAAATCTTTTGAGAGTTTATAGAGACAGTATTAATTCAAGTTTGCTTTTATATGTAGTATCATGTTGCTTTGGAATATTTTTCAATTATAGAGAAGAGAAGAAAAAGATAATTCCATATATGATAGGACTTGGAATTTTTGGCTCATGGATGGCAATAACACGTGAAGAGACAATTTGGATTTCTCCATTTACAATTGGAAGTGGGGTTATTACAAGTTTATTTATAATATTTGATAAAGAGTGTAAAGATAAGTTAAAAAAAGTTTTATTGTATTTAATACCAATTTGTATATATATTGTTGTAATTCTTGGAATTTGTACATTAAACAAAATTGCTTATGGAGAATTTGTAAGAATAGAGCAAAACACAAAAGCTTATAAAGATTTTCAAAAAGCTGTTTCAAGTGTTGATGTTGAAAATCCTATTCTTAAAGTAGATGTTACTACTGAGGCTAGAGAAAAATTATATGAAGTAAGTCCAAGTTTTTCAGAATTAAAAGATCATTTAGAAACAGACGATTCAACTCGTAGCTTTAAAACTTATGGAACTATTCCTAATGAAATTGAGAATGGTTGGTTCATGTGGGCAATTTTTGGAGCTCTTGATGATAAAGAAGAATATTCACAAAATTTAAAAACTTTAAATGATTATTTTAGAAGAACAACAGCTGAAATAAATGAAGCTTATGATGATGGAAGATTGAAAAAAGAGGATAATCCGGTTTCGATTTTTGATAAAGAAAATATGAATTTGCTATTTGAAAACTTGAAAAAAACTTTTGATTTTCAAGTAAATTTAAAAGATAACAATTTAGTAAATGAAATAGATACATTTGTAGATGAAGAAAATCCAGATATTTTAGAAGAAAGAAAAGCTGAGTTTTACGAGATTGCGGGTTGCTCTCCAACAAACGAATTGACATATAATTATAAAATAGATAAAATAAAAATTGGAATTTTAAATACTATTTCAAAAATTTATCAAAAATTGAGTAAGCCAATATTTTTAATAGGGCTTGTAATTTATTGTTTAATGTTACTTAGATTTTTTGTTATAAAACCAAGATTTGAAAATTATAAAGAATTAATAGTATTAACAAGTTTATTACTTTTGTATTTTATAAGATTACTTGTAATCTCATATGTTGAGACAAAACTTTGCCCAGCTATAAATACTTCATATTTGTCATCAACATATAGTTTACAATTTGCTTTTGAAGTTTTATCATTAATATTTGGAATAACAGGAATAACAAAGTTTATTAAAAACAGAAAATAAAGGAGGGAAAAGACTACTATGAAAATTAACATGGAATTTTATAAAGAAGCCAATGAAAATCTTTCTGAAGATGAAATTAAAATAGTAAATTTAATTTCAGAAAATAAAAGTTATGATGAAATAATTAGTGATTCTCCAACAGTTAATAATTATATTCATTTTAGTGGTGTTAAAGAAAATCTTTTAAATTGGTACGAATTTAAAGAAAATAGTAGTCTTTTAGAGATAGGAAGTGGTTTTGGCGAGCTTACAAATTTGTTTGTTAAAAAGCTTCAAAATGTTGTTGGAATTGAGGAAAGCTTAACAAAAGCTAAAATATTAGAGGAAAAATTTAAAGAACAAGAAAATTTAGAAATAATTGTTGGTGATTTTAAAGAAATTACTATTGAAAGAAAATTTGATTATATAGTTATTACAGATTATTTAGAAAAAAATGATTTTTGTGAAACTTTAAGTAAAGCTAAATGTTATTTAAATGAAGGTGGAACAATTTTTATTGCGGTAAATAATAAGTATGGAATAAAAAATTGGAAAGGAAAAGATGATTATAAAGCTTTACTTGATAAAAATTCCGAATTTACTAAGCTAAATATTGAAAGTGATTTGAAAAAAGTAGGACTTGAGAAATATAAATTTTATTATATTTTTCCGGAATATAATGCTCCAAATTTAATTTATACAGATAACCATAAAATTTCAAGTGAAGATATTTCTAGAAATTTTGAATTAAATGAAGCTTATGAATTTACTAATTTTAAAGAAAATGAAATTTTAGAAAATATAATAAAAAATGAAAATGATTTATTTAATTTTTTTGTAAATTCATTTTTAATTGAAATTACAACTTCAAATTTTAATGAATCAAAATATATTGCTTTTACAAATTATAGAAGAAAAGATAGACAAATTCAGACTATTATAACTCAAGATAAGGTAATTAAAAAGGCCATAAATACTGAGTCCCAAAATCATATAAAGGAAATGATTAGTAATATTAAATATTTTCCAACAAATAATTGTGTATTATTAGATAAACCAAAGGATGAAATAATAATTGAAAGTGATTTTATTATTGGAAAGAGATTAGATGAAATAATTGCTAATTCAGTTGATGTGATAGGAGAATTTGATAAATATAAACAATTTTTATTTAACAATAATAAAAAGATTCCTTATGAAGAAATTAAAGAGGAAGATATTTTAGAACCACTTAAAAATGAAAGTGAAGAGGTATTGAAAAATCTTAATTTTATTGAATATGGATTTATTGATATGATACCTAAAAATTGCTTTGTTGTTGGGGGAATGAACTTTTTCTTTGATCAAGAATGGTTAGTAAAATATATTCCATTAGAATTTATTTTGAAAAGGTCAATAGATAATACTTATTTAAAACAGGAAATAAGAGAAAAATTATTTGAAAAATATGATTTAAACAAATATAAAGAATTATTTTCAAAAATAGAAGAATGGTTTTTAGAACGTGTAATTGATAAAAATGTTCTTGCAAATATTTTAAATAGACCACCACAAGCTTTAAAAGATAAAGTTGAATTATTAGAAAAAACGGTAGATTTAAAAGAAAATATGATTGTAAATCTTGAAAATCAAAATAAAGAATTACAACTTGTAATAAATAGAAAAGATGTCGAGCTTACAAATATGATAAATTCAAAGTCATGGAAAGTAACAAAACCATTTAGATGGCTTTTTAGAAAAGTAAGAAACTTATTTAAGGGAGGAACAAATAGCTAAAAATGAGTATAAAGGGACTTATGATTAAATTATTTCCAGAAGGAACAAAAAGAAGAAATTTTATAAGAATTATTATAAGAGGAATAAAATCTATAAATATAAAAAACTTTAAGCTTTTAAAAAATTCTATTAAACTATATGGATTTAACTATACATTTAAAAAAATAAAATTTTTCTTAACAGGAAATTTCGAAAATGAATATGGTGTATGGATTGCTATAAATGAACCAAAAAAGAAAGAATTAGAAGAGCAAAGAAAACATAAATTTAAATATGAACCAAAAATAAGTCTTGTAGTTCCAATGTATAATACTCCAATTAATTTTTTTAAAGAATTAGTAGATTGTTTAATTAATCAAACATATTCAAATTGGGAACTTTGCTTAGCAGATGGAAGCCCAGAAAGAAATAAAAAAATAGAAAAAATTATTAGTAAAGATAGTAGAATTAAATATAATTTTTTAGGTGTAAATAAAAATATTTCCGGAAATACAAATGAAGCCTTAAAGATGGTAACGGGAGACTTTATAGGACTTTTAGATCATGATGATTTATTATTAGATTTTACACTATTTGAAGTTGTAAAAGCTATAAATGAAAATCCAGATGTAGAATTTTTATATACTGATGAAGATAAAATTTATGAGACAAGTAGTTTTAGATTTAATCCATACTTTAAATCAGATTATGGTCCAGATTCATTGAATTGTAATAATTATATTTGCCATTTTAGTGTATTTAAGAAAGAATTAATGGACAAGCTTGGTGGATTTAGAAGTGAATATGATGGAGCTCAAGATTATGATATCATTTTAAGAATGACTGAAATTACTCAAAATATAGTTCATATTCCAAAGATTTTATATCATTGGAGAGTTCATAAAGATTCAACAGCTAGAGTTCCAGAAGCCAAGCCTTATGCTCAAGAAGCTGGAAGGAGAGCAGTTGAAGATCATTTAAAAAGAATTGGTTTAGATGCTGTTGTAACTAGTGAAAAAATTGTAGGGGCAAATGAAGTTGAATATAAAGTAATTGGAAATCCAAAAGTTTCAATTATGATTCCAAATAAAGATGAAAAAGAGACTTTAAAAACTTGCGTAAATTCAGTTTTAGAGAAAACGACTTATGATAATTTCGAGATAAATATTATAGAAAATAATAGTGAAAAAGAAGAGACATTTGAGTATTATAAAGAATTAGAGAAAAATCCAAAAATTCATGTGTTAAAATATCCTGAAAAAGGCTTTAATTATTCAAAAATAATGAATTTTGGAGCTCGTAATTCAGATGGTGATTTTATAGTACAATTAAATAATGATACAGAACTTTTAACTCCAGATTGGCTTGAGAAAATGATAGGCTATTGTCAAAGAAAAGATGTTGGATGTGTTGGCGTTTCATTATATTATCCAGATGATACATTGCAACACGCTGGAACAATAGTGGGTGTTGGAGGAGTTGCAGGCCATAGATTTCTTGATTTGCCAAGAGGCGAACATGGATATTTTGGAAAAGAAAGTAAGATTGAAAATTTGAGCGCTGTAACAGCTGCTTGTTTTATGACTAAAAAGTCAATATATGAAGAAGTAGGGTATATGAATGAAAATTTAGCTGTTGCTTTTAATGATGTTGATTTTTGTTTAAGAATAAGATCAAAAGGATATTTAATTGTTTATAATCCATTTGTAGAATTAAAGCATTATGAATCAAAAACAAGAGGATATGAAGATTCTCCTGAAAAAATAAAAAGATTTAATAAAGAAATTGAAGAATTCCAAAGAACTTGGAAAGATTTCTTGAAAAAAGGAGATCCATATTACAATATTAATTTAAGCTGTTATAGTTCACATTACAATATTAGACAAGACAAAGTTGAATATTAAAGTTTATAGATAAAAATAAGACTTAAGTTTAGACTTAAGTCTTATAATATTTTTTAATTTATTTACGATCAGAAATGAAGCCATATTCTTTAGCTTTTATTTTTACTAATGTTCCAAATTTCTTACAAGCTGTAATAACTTTTTTTGTAAAATTATAAGATACATTAATAAATTTATCAAGCCAATCTTCTTTTTCTTGAACTAATGGTAAACCAGAATTCTCTAAATTTTCACTTTGTTCAATTGGTGTTATATCTTCGACTTTATCAGAATCTTCTTCAATTGATAATAATAAATTATTCATTAAATCATCTAGTTCTTCAAATTCATTTTCTTTTACTTCAGCGTTTTCTTGAGAAAATTCTTGAACAGTTTCTTTTTCTTCAGATTCTTCTATTGTTTGAACATTTGAATTGTCATCTTTTGTTAATTCATCAAATAATTCAGAGAATATTTCGTCACAATTAACTATATCTTCTTCCTCAATATTATCAACAGATTGTAAACCAAATCCAGATAATTCAGAAACATCAATTTCTTCATCTTTTTTTGAATCATCTAATAAAGAATCTAGAAGTGATGAGAAAGTAGCTTCAATATCATCTTTTGGAGCAATAGAAGCTATATAGTTATTTCCAAAATTATTGTCCCATATATTAAAACTATTTGTAAAACAGAAGTTGAAAATATCATAATCTCTTAATGTTAAAGTTACTTCAAAACCATTTTCTGTTTCAACCATAGGAGCGCTATCAGTATAATCCCAATTTTCTCCATAACCATATACAATTGAGACATCTTTTGAATGTTCTCTGTATAATTGTCCACAGTAAGAAATTATTACTGTACTTTCAGCTTTTAGTGGTTTATTAAAAAAGATTTCATTAGTAAATTCCATATATTTCAAATCCTTTCAATTCTATAAACCAATTATAATAATAATAAATTTTTTTTTCAATAGAAAATTGATAAATTTATCAAAAAAAATATTTTATTTTTGTAACAAATATTACAAAAATGTTACGATGTATAATTTAAAAAAATTTGGTAAAAAATAATAAAAAATTTATTGAAAAAGGAAAATAAAAAAATGAAGAAAAAAACATATATTTTATTAATTATAATGGCAATAATTTTTATAGGATTATTTTTCTTAAATTTGAGAGAAACTATTGCCTTATCTAAATATGGATCAACAGGAAACGAAGTTACTCAAATCCAGAAAAAGCTAAAAAATTGGGGATATTATACAGGAAATATCGATGGAATTTATGGTTCAAAAACATTATCAGCTGTTAAAAAATTCCAATCTAAAAATGGTTTAAAAGTTGACGGAATAGCAGGTCCAAAGACTTTGAGCGCTATGGGGATAAATTCTACTTCTAATTCAAATAATAGCTCAAGTAATTCTAGTAATTTAAATTTGCTAAGTAGAATAGTTTACGCTGAAGCCAGAGGAGAACCATATAAAGGGCAAGTTGCAGTTGCAGCTGTTGTTTTAAATAGAGTTGCAAGTTCATCTTTTCCAAATACAATTTCTGGAGTAATCTATCAATCAGGTTCATTTGATGCAGTTTCAGACGGGCAAATAAATCTTACTCCTGATTCAACAGCAAGAAAAGCGGCTCAAGATGCTTTAAATGGCTGGGATCCAACTTCTCGGTTGTATATATTACTTTAATCCAGCTACTGCCACATCTAAATGGATTTGGAGTAGACCTCAGGTTGTTACAATTGGAAAGCATATATTTTGTAAATAGTTCATTGACAAAAACCAAATATATTGATAATATTAATAGTACTAAAATGTGATTTATGAGGAATGAAAAATGAATATATATCCAGATTTTTATTTAGATAGCGTACTAGAAATAACTCCTGAATTTTGTGATAAAAATAACATAAAAGGTCTAATTTTAGATATTGATAATACTTTAATTGATATAGATAAAAAAATGCTAGATGGAGCGGTCGCTTGGCATCAAGCGATTGTTTCATCTGGTGTTAAAACTATAATTGTTTCTAATACAAACAAGATTGAGAAAGTATCAAAAGTTGCAAATGACTTAGGAATTGAATATATTAGTTTTGCTAGAAAACCTTCAAAAAAAGGTTTTTTAAGAGCAAAAGAAAAATTACGGTTTAAAAGAAAATGAAATTGCATCTGTAGGTGATCAAATTTTTACAGATGTGATAGGTGCTAATAGATGTAATATGAAATCAATTCTTGTAAAGCCAGTTGATCCAAGAGATTTTTGGTACACTAAATGGAAAAGACCTATGGAGTCTTGGCTAATAAAAAGATATCTAAAAAAATCAGAAAGAAAGGCAAATTAAAATAATGTATATAAATGATGTATGGGTAGTTTATTATTTAATTATTGGATTAGTAGGACTAGGTGTTGGAAAATTTACTTCATGGGCAAATGATTTTTATATAGAAGAGAAAAATCTTAGTATTGTAGAGTTTTGGAAACATAGAAAAGAGGTTTTTAAATCTCAATATATAATAATGTTTGAAATGGCTTTTTTGTACATATTACTTTTATATTTTGTAGGAGTTCCACATACATTTTTAAAATGGCTAGATTTAATTAAATTCTTGGTTTTGACACCTATGCTTGTAAGTAGTTTTCTAATAGATTTAAAACACAGAATAATTCCTAATAGATTAAATATGACAATGTTTGAAATTGGAATTATTTTTACTTTTATATATGGAATTTCGAAAATTTCTATTGCTAAAGATATGTTACTTGGCTGTTTAACAGGTGGTGGAATATTCTTAGCAATCACATTAATTGGAGGCTTAATTGCTGGAAAAGAAGCGATGGGACTTGGCGATGTGAAATTCATGGGAGCAGTTCGGTTTATATTTTGGCGTCATGAAAACATGTGAAATAAGTTTACTAAGCTTCTTTATTGCAGCTATAATTTGTATAATAGTCGTAATATATAGAAAAATTAAAAAACAAGATGATGAATATATTCCTTTTGGACCATTTTTAGTAATAGCTTCATTTGTTGTAATGTTTGCAGAAAATGGATTTGTACTAAAGAGTTTTGTAAGTTTTTGCAAAATGATAAGTGGAAAAATAATTGGAGGACTATAATATGAATTCTAAAATAAGAAGTTTAAGGAATCAGATGATTGCTAAAGGTATAAATGGAATGATTGTTTCAAATCCTATAAACATCAGATATTTAACTGGTTTAACTGCTGAACGGAACACTTCTTTTAACTCCAGAAGAAAATATATTTTTAACAGATTCAAGATATATTGAAGCTGTTAATTCATTTTTGACAATTGATCAAGAAATAGTAGCGTTTGATATTTCAAATTTAGGAAAACTAGATTATGAATCATATTTTAATGATTGCGAAAATGTTGGATTTGAAGAGGGTTTTGTTACATATTCACTTTATAAAAAATATCTTGCTACATATAGAATTTCAAATCTTGTTGAAACAGATGGATTAATTGAAACTAATAGATTTGTAAAAGATGAAGAAGAGATTGAAAACTGTAGTAAAGCTTGTTTAATTACAGATAAGGCTTTTGAACATATTAAAGAATTTATAAAACCTCGGGCAAACTGAAAAAGAAATCGCAATAGAGCTTGAAAGATATATGAGAATAAATGGTGGGGAACGGAATTGCTTTTGAAACTATTGTGGCTTCTGGACCAAATTCTTCGATGCCTCACGCGGTTCCAACTGATAGAAAAATAGAATCAAAAGATATTGTTCAATTTGATTTTGGTTGTAAAGTAAATGGCTATTGTTCAGATTTTTCAAGGGTTTTATTCATTGGAGGAATAACTGAAGAAGAAGAGAAAGTTTATAACTTTGTTTTGAAAGAATATAATTTTATTTCTAAAAGCTTGAGAGATGATTTAAATATAAAAGATGTTTTAAAAGAATCTGAAAGCCATTATAAAGAAAAAAATTATGAACTTCTTCATTCATTTGGTCATAATCTAGGATTAGATGTTCATGAAGAACCAGTTTTGTCTACTCGTTATGAGACAAAGTTAAAAAAGAATATGTTACTTACTGTTGAACCTGGTGTATATATTCCTGGAAAATTTGGAATTAGAATTGAAGATACTATATTAATTACAAAAGATGGTTCAAATAGTTTGACAAAATCAGCAAAAAATGTTATTATAATACACGAATAAATTAAAAAGAAAAGAATAAATTTATAGAAAAGGGGTAAAATATTATGGCAGATGTATATATGGCCGGAGATTTAAGAAACGGAACAACATTCGAATTAGACAATAACGTATTTAGAGTTGTTGAATTTCAACATGTTAAACCAGGAAAAGGAGCAGCTTTTGTTAGAGTAAAAATGAAAAATGTAATTACAGGAGCTGTTATTGAAAGAACTTTCAATCCTTCTGAAAAATTACAAGGTGCTGAAATTGAAAAGAAAGATATGCAATATTTATATAATGATGGAACATTATATTATTTTATGGATAATACTACATATGACCAAATTCCATTAAATGAGAGTCAAATAGGTGATGCTTTAAAATATATTAAAGAAAATATGAATGTTACAATTCTTTCATTTAAAGGAAATGTATTTGCAGTTGAACCACCAATGTTTGTAGAATTAGAAGTAACTTATACAGAACCTGGATTTAGTGGAAATACTACAACAACATCAGGAAAACCAGCAACTTTAGAAAACGGATTAGAAATATCAGTCCCACTATTTGTGGAAATTGGAGATAAAATTAGAATAGATACAAGAACTGGTCAATATATGGAAAGGATATAAGGAATGTAAAATTTCGTGAAACTTTTGCTTCGCAAAAGTTACTCGAAATTTTTATGAAGGGGGTTCTTCATTGATTAGTAAAAAGTATAATGAAATTCTAAGCAAACTTGAAGAGAATATCGAGAGCAAAAGAGATTTTAATTTAGCTAAATCTGCGATTTCAGATTTAGCTATTTGTTACATTGATGAATTAACTAAACTTAATGATAATTATAATTTTAAAATTTCTTCTTTTGAATCGAGACTTTCTGATTTAGAAAAGAAATTATTAGAAGAAAGTGAAAGTTTAGATCTTAAAGTAGTTAGTGAAACAATCTCTTGTCCTTATTGCAATTTTGAATTTGATGTAGAATACAATGATGAAAATCATGAGGTTATTTGTCCAAAATGCAATAATTTAATAGAACTCGATTGGGGCGAGTTTGAAGATGATATGTAAAACTTTATAGAAAATCTAAAGGATTGACGGCTATGCCGTCTTTTTTTATTGTTATATGAAGATGAGGACCTGTTAAAGCACCATTTGTCTTTTTTCCGATTTTTAAAATATTTAGTATTTTCAGGAGAATCAACATACATTGGACCTACAGTTCCAATCTTTTGATTTTGAAGAATTTTTTGATTTTTTCTTACGATAAAATTTGGAGAAACGTGACAATACATTACTTCAAAATTATTATTTTTTATAATTATTGTAAATCCATCAGCACCATAAAAACCAGTATATGTCACAGTTCCATTCATAATAGAATAGATATTTGTGTTTGTTGGAGCAGGAATATCAATTCCGCTGATGATATGAAGAAGCACCACTTGTTGGAGAATTTCTTTTTCCAAAATATGAAGAAATTGAATAATATCCAAAAACTGGCCATGAATATTTAGAAGATGGATTATAGTGGAAGGATGAGGATGGGGAAAATTCGGAATCGCCAAAAGAATAATCAGTTTGAGAAAAGAAAATTGAGCAAATAAAAATTAGAAATAAAATTATTAAAATGTAATAGTAAATAAATTTTTTAGTCATGAAATGAACCTCCTTTTCGATTTCTTCCACTCTGTTCTTTGAAAAACAAAAAAAGAACGGTATTACCGTTCTTCGAATGGCAGGGGTGGAAGGAATCGAACCCTCATCAAAAGTTTTGGAGACTTCTATCTTAACCGTTGGACGACACCCCTACAAAATCTACTTTTCTATTATACAGTTTTTTTTTATAATATGCAAGCAAATTTAAAAAATATTTTTATTTTTTATCTACCTTCTAAATCTGAAGTTTTTTCTTCTTTTGATTGATTTTCATTTTGCTTTTCCCATAATTCTTCTAACATTTTTTGCTTTATCTCTAATAGTTTTTTTGAAAATCCTTGATGTGAAAGTGACAATTTCTTCAATATTCATAGTAATTTCCTCCTTTGCTTATATTATATTAAGATTATAACATAAATTGAAATAAATGTGAAATTTTATAAAATAAAATTAAATCAATAGTGGAAAAAATAATAAAAGTATGATAAAATCCATCTATATTCTATAGGGGAGTTTTTATGAATAAAAGTATCTTAAAGAAAATTGCTTATGAATTAAATATAGAATTTAAGCGGAAATATAAATAAATTTATTTTTTCGATTTGTTCAAAATATTTGAAAAATCATGGAATTAATCAAGATTTATGGCTTAGAGAATTTTTAGATTTTTATGATGATATAGATTTAAAAATCTTAGATAATTACAAAAATAAATTTGAAGAAGTTCAAGAAATTGGCTGGTTATATCAATATTTTATTTCAAATGAAAAATCAAGAGTTTTTGAAAATTTAAAAAATAATATAAAAGTTGAGAAAGAAGATATTCCTTATGCTACTCAACTTTTTACGCCAGATTGGATTGTAAAATATTTGGTAGAAAATAGTCTTGGAAGATTCACAAAGCTCCAAAATGAGCTGGAATACTATGTTCCATCTAAATATAAAGATATAATTGAAAATAAAAATTTAGAAGATATTAAATTTATAGATCCCTGCTGTGGAACTGGAAATATTTTAATATATGCTTTTGATCTGTTTTATAGGGCTTATAAAAATGAGGGTTTTAGCAATAATGAAGCTATTTTTAAGATTTTAACTAAAAATCTTTATGGAATTGATATTGATATGGCGGCTTGCAAAATTGCAAAATTAGTTTTAATTCTAAAAGCTTCAACTATTGATAAAAATATATTTAATGAAGATTATATAAATAATATAAATATTATTTCAATTAAAAATTCTAATAAATTGAATAAAAGAAAATATGGTGATTTGGCTAGAATCTTTGAAGATTCAGATGAATTTGGCTCATTATTAAAAGTTCCAGATATTAAACTTCCAAGTCCAAATTCAGATATAAATGAATTTTTAAAGCAATATGAAATGTTAAAACAAAAATATGATATTGTTTGCACAAATCCGCCATATATGGGTAAAAAAAATATTAACAATAAATTAAGTAACTTTTTAAAAGAAAATTATCCAAAAACAAAATCTGAAATGTATTCAGCGTTTATGGAAAGATGTTTAGATTTTACAGATGAAAAAGGCTATGTTTCAATGATTACAATTCATTCATGGCTTTTTATTTCTAGTTTTAGAGATTTAAGAAATGAATTTTTAAATAGTGGAACATTTATAAATATGCTTCATACTGGAGCTGCTACATTTTCAGATTTAAGTTCATTTAATGCTCTTGCAACTTCTTTTATATTTAAAAAAGAAAAAATTGATTTAGATAGCTGTTTTATAAGGCTTTCAGAATATTATAATTTTCAAGAAAAAATAGATAACTTCAAAAATAAAAAAAATTATTATTATATAAATCAAAATAGATTTTTGGAGATTCCAAATGAACCTTTTGTTTATTGGATTTCAGAGAAAATTAGAAATTGCTTTAAAGAAAATAAAAGACTAGATGATTTTTATTTAGCAAAACAAGGTCTTGCTACAGGAAATAATAAAGAGTTTATAAAATATTGGTTCCAAGTTCCATATTCTCAAATTGCGCTTAATTGTAAGTCTTATGATGATTTTAAAAAGACAAATAAAATTTATTCTCTATATAATAAAGGCGGAATATATAGAAAATGGTATGGAAATTATGATAGTGTTATAAAATTTGATGAAGAAAATTATTCAAAACTTTTGAATCAGGGAAATCACTTACCATCTAGAAAATATTATTTTAAAAAGGGAATAACATGGTCTTTATTTGGTTTTGAAAATTTTGGAGTAAGATTTAAAGATTATGGCTATGTTTTTGATGTATCAGGCTCATCAATGTTTCCGAAAGAAGAGGATTTATATTATGTAATTGGCTATTTATGTAGCAATGTAGCTTTTAAATTTTTATCAATTTTAGCTCCAACTGTAAATTTTCAAGTTGGAAATGTTGCAAGCTTGCCATTTAAGATTATAGATGACAAAAAGATTAGAGAAAAAATAGATAATTTAGTAAAAAGAAATATTGAGATTTGCAAAGAAGAATGGAGTTTTTACGAGACAAGTCTTGAATTTAAAGCTTCTCCTATAATTATGGAAAGATTTAAAGGAAAAAACTTGAAAGAATCTTTAAATAATTTTGAAAAATATTATAATGATTTGAGAAATAATTTGAGAAAAAATGAAGAAGAGTTAAATAAAATTTTTAATAAAATTTTTGATGTTGAAGACGAGATTGATTTTAGAGTAAATGATAGAGATTTGACTATAAAGCCTTTTGAAAAAAAAGAATTTATAAAAGATTTCTTGAGCTATTTAGTTCGGGTGTAGCTTAAAAAGATATGATTATAAGACTTTTTCTCATAACTATGAAAAAAATAGTTATGAAGTAGATTTAAAAATAATAGATAAAAGTTTGGAAAAAATTTTAGCGGATTTGTTTGGAGATGAAAATTTAACTGATAATTTAAAATTTATAACAGAAACTTTGAAACTAAAATCAGTTAAAAATTATTTTGAAAAAGATTTTTGGAAAGATCATTCAAAGAAATATCAAGGTTCTCAAATTTATTTAAAAAAAATATAAAGAACCAAATATGTGTATTGACATTACTCATTTTATCTAATAAAATAGAATAAGATTTATGGAGGAAATAATGGGAAGAATAATTTTATTAGTAGTTTTAATCTTGATTAATGCTTTTTTTGCTGCTGCAGAAATAGCTTTTATTTCTTTAAATGATGCAAAAATAGATTTTTTAGTAAAAGAAGGAAATAAGAAAGCTAAGAAAATAAAAAAGATGCTTGATAATCCAAGTAAATTCTTATCTACAATTCAGATAGGAATTACATTTGCTGGATTTTTATCAAGTGCTTTTGCTAGTGAAACTTTTGCAAGAGGTTTAGCTCCAAAGTTATATAGTATGTTCCCAAGTATTGGACTTGTCGCGTGGAATAATATATCAATCATAATTATTACTATAATTTTGTCATATTTTACATTAATTTTCGGAGAGCTTGTTCCAAAAAGATTAGCTATGAAATACTATGAAAAGATATCTTTTGGAAGTATTGGAATAATCAAATTTATTTCAATTATTGCTTCACCATTTGTTAAATTTTTAACATTTTCAACAAATTTAATTTCTAAGATTTTTGGAATTTCTGATAATGAAGAAGAAACAGTTACAGAAGAAGAAATTAGAATGATGGTTGATGTTGGTGAAGAAAAAGGAACAATTGATAAAGAAGAAAGTCAAATGATAAATAATGTTTTTGAGTTTGATGATAAAGTTGTTTCAGAAATTATGATCCCTAGAAATGATATATATGCGTTAGATGAAAATATGACTATTTCTCAAGTATTAGAGAAAATTACAAATGATAAAGATTTTAGATATAGTAGAATCCCAGTTTATAAAGACACTATTGATGAAATACGTGGAATTATTTATATAAAAGATATTTTAATTGGTTCACAAGATAAAAGAATAAAAATCAAAAATTTAAAAAAGAAAGCTCACTTTATTCCTGAAACAAAGCCAATTAATGAGCTTTTTGAAGAACTTCGTAAAAATAGAAAGCAAATTGCAATTGTAGTTGACGAATATGGCGGAACAGCTGGACTTGTTACAATGGAAGATATTTTAGAAGAAATCGTTGGAGAAATTTATGATGAATATGATTTAGTTGAACTTCCATATAAACAAGTTGATGATAATACATATTTGTTTAATGGTGGAGTTTCAATTGATGAAGTAGAAAAAGTTTTAGATATAGATATTCCTGAAGGTGAATATGATACAATTTCTGGTTATTTAATTAATGAGTTAGGACGTCTTCCTGAAGAGGGAGAAAACGTTCAAGTTGATACAGAAAATGTTTTATATACAATAGAAAAAGTAAAAGAAAGAAGAATATTAAAAATTAGAGCTGAAAAAAAAGAGATTGAAGAGGAAGAAGAAGAGGAAGAAAATGATTAGAAAATTAGCTAAATCAATAAGAGACTATAAAAAAGACACAATACTTACTCCTGTCTTTATTTCAGGAGAAGTATTTATGGAAATATTGATACCATTTTTGCTTGGAAAGCTTATTGATAATGGAATAATAGAAAGTAATTTAAAAGTTATATTAATTCTTGGAGTAGTTCTTGTTGTAGCTGCTCTATTTTCACTATTTTTCGGTATAACTGCTGGAAAATATGCTGCTAAAGCTAGCGCTGGATTTGCTAAAAATTTAAGACAAGATATGTATGAAAAAGTTCAAAAATTTTCTTTTTACAATATAGATAGATTTTCTACATCTAGTATTGTAACACGTCTTACAACAGATGTTAGTAATGTCCAGATGGCGTTTATGTCAATAATTAGAGGTGCTGTTAGAAGTCCGCTTATGATCATTTTTTCATTTACAATGGCTTTTATTACAAATCCAAGAATTGCGCTAATATTTTTAGTAGTTGCTCCGATTTTAGGCTTTTTGTTGATTTTTATTGCTAAAAAAGCGCACCCAATTTTTGAAAGAGTTTTTAACACTTATGATGATTTAAATAATATTGTTCAAGAAAATGTAAAAGGTGTAAGAGTTGTAAAATCTTTTGTTCAAGAAGATTATGAAATCGGAAAATTTGAGAAAATTTCAGATTCAATTTATAAAGATTTTTCAAAAGCTGAGGCAATACTTGCTTTTAACAGTCCACTTATGCAGTCTACAATATATATAATAATTACTTTAATTTCATGGTTTGGAGCCAGATTTATCGTATCAGGAACAATGACTACAGGAGAGATTACAAGTTTGATTACTTACGCGATGTCAATTTTGAACTCTTTAATGATGCTTTCAATGATATTTGTTACGATTACAATTGCTACAGAATCAGCTAGAAGAATTGTAGAACTTTTAGACGAAGTTCCTGATATACAAAATCCTGAAAACCCTGTAATGGAAGTGAAAAACGGCGAGATTAATTTTGATAATGTTTCATTTAGCTATTCAAAGGACGAAAATAGACTTTGTTTAAAAAATATAAATTTAGATATAAAATCTGGTGAAACTCTAGGAATTATCGGCGGTACAGGAAGTTCAAAAACAACTTTAATAAGTCTTATTTCAAGATTATATGATGTTACAAAAGGAAAGCTTGAAGTAGGCGGAGTTAATGTAAAAGATTATGATTTGAAAACTTTAAGAGATGGAGTCTCTGTTGTATTACAAAAAAATGAACTATTTACAGGAACTATAAAAGATAATTTGAAATGGGGAAATAAAGATGCTAGTGACGAAGAAATAATTAGAGCTTGTAAGCTTGCTCAGGCTGACGACTTTATTCAAAATTTTCCTGATAAATATGATACATATATAGAAGAAGGCGGAACTAATGTATCTGGTGGTCAAAAACAGAGATTATGTATTGCTAGAGCCTTACTAAAAAAACCAAAAATCTTGATATTAGACGATTCTACATCAGCTGTTGATACAAAAACAGATAGCTTGATTAGAAAGGCTTTCAAGGAAGAAATTCCTAATGTAACTAAAATAATAATTGCTCAAAGAATTAGCTCTGTTCAAGATTGCGATAAAATTTTAGTTTTAGATAATGGAGAAATTTCAGGACTTGGAACACATAGTGAGCTTCTAGAAACAAACGAAATTTATAAAGATGTATATTATTCTCAAACGAAAGGAGAAGAAGATGGCGAGTAAAAAGTTTGATAAAAATACAATTAAAAGATTATTTTTTGATTACATATTAAAATACTACAAATTTAGATTCTTTTTTGTAATGATTCTTGTAGTAGTTACAGCCTTAGCCAGTGTAGCAAGTTCTCTTTTCATTGAAAATTTAATTGATGATTATATTACTCCACTTCTAAATACTGACAATCCTGTGTTTTTGCCATTATTTAAGGCTTTATCAATAATGGCTGTTATATATTTGATAGGAGTTGTTTCAAATTATATTTATCAAAGAATGATGTCTAGAATTGCCCAGCGGAACCTTGAAAGTCATTCGTGACGAGATGTTTGAGAAAATGCAGAGACTTCCAATTAGATTTTATGATAGTCATACACATGGTGAAATAATGAGTTATTATACAAATGATGTTGATACATTAACAGAATTTATAGCTCGTGGACTTCCTATGATTGTAAGAGTTTTAGTAACTATTGTTGCTACATTTTTCGCAATGTTAACTACAAGCGTATATTTAACAATTGTAGTTTTAGTTGTAATCTTCTTAATGACTAGAGTTACAAAAATCGTTGGTGGAAAAAGCGCAAATTATTTCATAAAGCAACAAAAGTCAATTTCAAAGGTAAATGGCTATATTGAGGAAATGGTAAATGGACAAAAAGTTGTAAAAGTTTTCTCACATGAAGAAGAGTCAATTAAAGATTTTAAAAAGCTAAACGAAGAGTTATGTAGTGATATGGCTAATGCTAACATATATTCCAATATATTAGGGCCAATGTTAGGAAATATCGGAAATCTTCAATTTGTTTTACTTGGAGTGTTAGGTGGAATCCTTGCTATAAATGGAATTGGTGGATTAACAATAGGAATGATTGCGTCATTTTTAAATTTAAGTAAAAGCTTTACTATGCCTATAACTCAACTTTCACACCAGATTAATATTGTTGTTATGGCAATGGCTGGTGCTAAGAGAATTTTTGGATTAATAGATGAAAAGCCTGAAACAGATGAAGGATATGTAACTTTAGTAAATGTAAGAAAACTAGAAGATGGAAAACTAGAAGAAACAGAAGAATATACAGGCTCATGGGCTTGGAAACACCCTCACAAAGACGGAACTCTTGAATATACTGAACTTAAGGGCTATATCGAGTTTGATAATGTTGATTTTGCTTATGACGAAGGAAAAACTATTCTTCATGATATTAGTTTATACGCTAAGCCTCGGTCAAAAAATTGCGTTCGTTGGAGCTACAGGTGCTGGTAAAACTACAATTACAAATTTGATTAATCGTTTTTATGATATTGAAGATGGAAAAATCAGATATGATGGAATAAATATAAATAAGATTAAGAAAGATGATTTGAGACGTTCTCTTGGAATGGTTTTACAAGATGTTAATTTGTTTACTGGAACAATAAAAGATAATATAAGATATGGAAATAGTAAAGCTAGTGACGAAGAAGTAATTGAAGCTGCTAAACTTGCTAACGCTGATAGTTTCATAAGAAATCTTCCAAATGGTTATGATACAAAAATCGATGGAAGTGGTGGAATGTTGTCACAAGGTCAAAAACAGCTTATTTCAATTGCTAGAGCTGCTATAAATAATCCACCTGTTATGATATTAGACGAGGCTACATCTAGTATAGATACCAGAACAGAGAAGATAGTTCAAGATGGAATGGATAAACTTATGGATGGAAGAACTGTATTTGTAATTGCACATAGACTTTCAACAGTTAGAAATTCTAAGGCAATTATGGTTTTAGATCATGGAAGAATTATTGAACGTGGAAATCATAGTGAATTAGTAGACCAAAAAGGAGTTTATTATAAGCTTTATACAGGTGCTTTTGAATTAGAATAAAAGGAGTGATATTTTGAAAAATTTAGATTTTTTGAAAAATAGACCAATTGCTCATAGAGGATTATTTGATAAAGAAAATAAAATACCTGAAAATTCTATGATTGCCTTCAGAAAGGCTAAAGAAGAAGGATATCCGATTGAATTAGATGTTCACCTTTTAGAAGATGGAAAAGTTGTAGTTTTTCATGATGACGATTTGTTTAGAATGACAGGAGTTAAGAAAAAAATAAAAGACTGTACATATAATGAAATAAGAGATCTTAATCTTAGCGAAACAGAATATAAAATTCCGTTGTTTGAAGAGGTTTTGGAATTAATAGATGGAAAAGTTCCAATTTTAATTGAGATAAAGACAGATAGAAAAGCGGGAGAAACTGAAAGTAAGTTAGTAAAAATTTTGGAAAATTATAAAGGAGATTTTGCTGTTCAAAGTTTTAGTCCGCTTTCTGTTAAATGGTTTAAAGATAATTTTTCTGAAATTCCAAGAGGTCAGCTTGCTTCAAAATTTAAGAATGATAAAATGTTTTTCTTGAAGAAAATTTTTATGAAAAACCTTTATTTAAACTTTATTACAAAGCCTGATTTCGTATCTTATTCAATAGGAGATTTACCAAAAAAACAGGTTGAAAAGTTTAGAAATAAAGGAAATTTGGTTTTATGTTGGACTGTAAGAAATAAGTCTGATTTGGAAAAATCAAAAAAATATTGTGATAATTTAATTGGTGAAAACTTTAAAAACCTTGAAATATAAGCAATTTGAAATAATTGTTAAAATATTTGTAAAAAATGTAAAAAAAATTGCAAAAACTATTGCAATTTGTAAAATATTGTAGTATAATAATTTTAAACTAGGTGATTTAAATGTACTAATTCAAATAATAGTATTTATTCTAATAATAGTATTTTTAAATCTACTAATATTTTAAAAAACTAACGGTAATAATAATTTTTAAGGAAAAGTCCCTTTATTGCCATTAGTTTTCTTTTTTATTCTAAATAAAATTTTATATATTCTATTGTTTTTTGAGGAGGAAATGAAGAAAATATAAAATTTTGTATCAGTTTTAGACATAATTCAAAAAAAATTTTTATTTCTAATTTTTAGTCTTTTAAATCCCCTAGAAATTTATAAAAAAGGAGGAATGCTTATAAGAAGTACTTTTAGTATGCCTATGTTTATTTTATTTTAGAAATAATTTTATGCAAACCGTTTTTCGTTAATAGTTATTGCCGTGTTAATGAAAATAAGTTTAAGAAAATACTGTCATATTTTTATGGCAGTATTTTTTATAAAATTCACAAAAAATTCATATATTTTTTTAAAACCTTATGATATAATAATTTTGAATTTATGCTATAGGAGGTAAATATATGGTTAAATTTAATTTTGAAAACTCAAGTATAAAAGAGAGTACAATTTTAAAATATTCAGATGAGGTTACAAAAATTCATGAAGAAATGAATAAAAAGGCTGGAGATGAAAAAGAATTTTTAGGGTGGCTTGAGCTTCCTACGAACTATGACAAGGAAGAATTTGAAAGAATAAAAAAAGCTAGTAAAAAAATTCAAAATGATTCAGATGTTTTAGTTGTATGTGGAATAGGTGGATCTTATTTAGGAGCTAGAGCTGTAATAGATAGTTTAACACATTCATTTTATAACTCTGTTTCAGAAAGCAAAAGAAAAACTCCACAAATTGTGTATGCTGGGTGTAATTTAAGTCCAGTTTATATGAACGATTTATTGGAATTTGTCGAAAATAAAGATATATCTATAAATGTAATTTCAAAATCTGGAACAACTACAGAGCCAGCGATTGCGTTTAGAGTATTTAGAGAAGTTCTAGAAACAAAATATGGCGCAGAAGAGGCTAGAAAGCGTATCTATGTAACAACAGACAAAGCTAAAGGTGCTTTAAAAACATTAGCTGATAAAGAAGGATATGAAACATTTGTAATTCCTGATAATGTTGGTGGTAGATATTCAGTATTAACTGCTGTTGGTTTGCTTCCAATTGCTACTTCTGGAATTGATATTGAAAAACTTATGAAAGGTGCAAAAAACGCTCAAGATAAATATTCTGATCCAAATGTAAAATATAATGATTGCTATAAATATGCGGTTGTTAGAAATTTATTATATAATTCTGACAAAAAGATTGAGATTTTAGCTAATTATGAGCCAAAACTTCATTATTTTACAGAGTGGTGGAAGCAACTTTATGGAGAAAGTGAAGGAAAAGATTTAAAAGGAATTTTCCCAGCTGGTGTTGATTTAACTACAGATTTGCACTCAATGGGTCAATATATACAACAAGGTGAAAGACATTTAATGGAAACTGTTTTAAAAATAAATAAAAATACTTCTGAAATTAAAGTTCAAGCAGATGACCAAAATTTAGACGGATTAAATTATTTGACAGGAAAAACTCTTGGTTATATTAATTCAAAAGCTATGGAAGGAACAATTTTAGCTCATGTTAACGGAAATGTTCCAAATATGATGATTGAGATTGATGAACTTAACGAAGAAAATATAGGAGAACTAATTTACTTCTTTGAAAAAGCTTGCGCAATGTCTGGAAACTTACTTGGGGTAAATCCATTTAATCAACCAGGTGTAGAGGAATATAAAAGAAATATGTTCCATTTGTTAGAAAAACCAGGATATTAATTTTTAAATTAAATTAGATTAAAAAACTGTTAATTTGAAAATATTTTCAAGTTAGCAGTTTTTTTATTTGTCATAAAAGAACAAAACGACTATTATTGTTCTGCTTATTTTAGCTGGTGTCTCTCTAAACGCAATAATAGGGGATAATGGAATTTTGACTCAGGCAATGGGTGCAAAAGAAAAATATAATATGTCTTCTGTTTTAGAAGAATTAGAAATAATGATGATAGATTTTAATATGAGCGGAGAAACAGGAAGTTCAGCTTTAAAAGCATATATGGAAAAACAAATAGCTAATGGAAAAATAACAAGTTATAAAACAATGAAAAAAGGAAATATAATTCAATGTATAATAGAAAAAGATGGCTATTTGTTTTATGCTGTGCCAGATGGGGAATATTGGAAAGTAGTTTTAGCAGAAGAAGGAATAGAAGTAGGAGGAGTACAACTAGAAGTATATACAAAAGATAATGTAGTAGGAGATGGAACATTTGAATTAGGAGATAGTGAAAAAGAAACAGATGTAGTTTTTTATGAAAAAATAGATGGAGAGTTGAATTTTGATATAGTAGAAGGAACAGTAAATATTTATATATATAATGATATGAACTTGACAAATACAGGAATGGAACGTTCAGCTATAAATATACATGAAGGGGCAACATTAAACCTATATTTAGAAGATAAAGCAGAAATGGTTGTCGATAGCGGTATTGGAGCTACACCACCCATAAATAAAGGAGGAGATTCTAGGGTAGAAGGAGGACATTATGCTTATGCTGGAATACGTCTACCTTGGAAAGATTCAAATTTTAATGATTTGTATGATGATGGAGAATATGGAACATTACATGTATATGGAGATGGAACATTAATAGCATATGGAGGAAATGCATCGGATGGAGGTACTGCAGAAGGAGTAAATACAGGAGGAGCTGGAGGAGGCCGGAGCTGGAGCTGGTATCGGTGGAAACCGGAGGCAAAGGTGGTGATTCATGTGCAACATATAGAGGAATTGCTGACATAATTCAAAGTGGTTTAGATGGAGGAGATGGAGAGTCTTGTGGCAAATTATTTATTCATGACACCATAACAGTTTATGCTTATGGTGGAGCTGGTGGGTCTGGTGGGGTTTATTTGTCAACTACTGGTTCTTCTGGAACTGGTGGTGGGGGATATCCTGCTGCAGGTATAGGCCGGAGGTGGTGCTGGTCGGAGGTCGGAGCAGATCATATGAATGGTGCAGGTGGTTATTCTGCTGGTTTAGGAGAATTAGTTTCTGATAATACACAAGTCCATAATGGACTTTATGATAATGAACCTCTAAAACATTCGGAAAGAGTTACTGGCGGGTCTTATTTTTGTGCAGGCCGCTTTGATGCTACTGAAAGTCACAACATATATCATTTTATAGGTGGTGGCGGATGTGCTGAAGATCACTGCTTTAGAGATTCAGGTGGCGATGGTGGATTAGCTGGAAAAGGAGGAAAAATTATTGTGGAGGAGACAGCGACGGTTTATGCATTTAACGGGAATAGAATAACTGATGATAAATTTGATTATGATAAAACAATTGTAAAAGATATTAGTGATACAGGAGAAATTTTACAAACGACACAAGATGTTCTAATGAAACAAGATGGTACAAAATTTATTGAGACAAAAATATATGCTCAAAATGGAATATTAAGGCCAGTTTATAAAAACAATAGTTGGTGGGGTGTAAAGGAAAATTATAACTATGAGTATTTTTTGAAATTATTTAAAACTGATTTAGTTAGTGATGTAAAAAATATTGTAATATGTAATGGAACTTTAGAAACAAGAAAATATTATCTTATCAGAGATAGAAAAGAAGATACAAATTTAAAAACTTCTTATATAAATCCTTTGACAGGAGATTGCTATGGAATTGGCTCTGGAGCTGGTTATATTGAGCTTTCAAACGGAACATATGAAGTTGATTCGGCTTTAAATTAAATAAAACAAAAACTGTTAGAAAATTTTCTAACAGTTTTTTTAAAATTCAAAATTAATTATTTTTTATTAAAAAAGTATTGCAATTTAAAATCAAATGTGGTATTATAATAACCGGTTTAGCATTTGGGGAAACCAAGTTTCTTATAGGGCATATAGAAAGCTAAGTAAATATCGCATACTTATTTTTCTATATGCCATTATGTTTTTTACATAAGTGTATAAATACATATAGAAACGAGGTGAAAAGCTATGAGAAGGAAAAATACTAAGTCAGTATTTTGTTTAATTCTCGTAATGGTGGAAATAATTGTTGCGATAACAATTGTGAAACTAGCAACATTAGGTTATGACGTTCACATTACTGTAGAAAAACAAAAAATTGAAGTTAGCACGAATCAAATTGTAACTAACTCCAATAACTAAGCCAAATGAGGGAAGCCTAGTGCTTTTCTCATTTTTTTATATTATATGTTAAAAATTAAAAAAAGTCAACAATTAGTTAAAATAAATTAATTGTAATCAAAATTGTACACTAATTAATTTAAAATATATAGTCTGTAAGAATTGGAAAATCAATAATTTTGAGATTCGTCATAAAAGAACAAAACGACTATTATTGTTCTGCTTATTTTAGCTGGTGTATCTCTAAACGCAATAATTCGGGGATAATGGAATTATAACAAACGCTCAAATTGCAAGTGTTGAATCAAAATTTGCTCGGGTATAAAGAAGAAATGGAAATTAATTTTGTAAATGATATATCAGAAGATAATATTGATGGTGCGAGTAAAGTTACTGCTTTAGGAGATAATGTAAAAAAATATATTCCTAGTTTGGAAGATAATGATATAGGAAAATTTGGAATTATAGCTGGAAAATTATATTATATAGGTGAAGACGATATTGGAAAAAGGGCCGCAAAGAGCCAAAATATAGAAGTTATTCCAGATGGAATGAGTCTTGATGAATTTGTAGATGAAATGGAATTATTGGCTATAACTAGTATTGTAAAAGATATGGGAGGAGATTCTTTTAAAGATTCTGACGAAAATTTTTTAGGAGTAGAATTGTTTGACAAAAATTTAAAAAATTCTAATAAATGGAAAATAATAACAGAAGTAGAAGATGGAAAAATAAAAGCAATTTACGGAACAGATTGGTATTTTGTAGAGAAAGGAAAAGAAGTTGAAAATATTGGAGTATTAAAAAATGATTATATTTTAAATTATAAGACAAGAAAAGCGGTAAAATTTAACGCTCAAAAACATTCTATGATGGGTTATGATAGTTCTGTTGCAGTACCTGAAAACATAATATTTGGAATAGATCCATCAACAATTGAAAAAGGACAAACGGATTTTGGAGAAGGAGTAAGCTTTTTAGGCTATAATGATGATTTAAGTGATGCTTATACAAGCTCTGAATTTATTTTTGATGGTGTTAATGATGAAATTAGAATTGATTTTGATGATGATATTGGAAAAGAAGATATAAAAAATAATGGTTTAACTTTTGAATTTTATGGAACTTGGTCTGAAGGAACACATTATAATGATAATGGTGAAATTTATTCACGCACGGATGGAGCATGTGGTTTATTAGAATATAGAAATAAAGATATGAATAAAATTTCATTATATATGCAAATGGGATTTTATCCTGATGAGCAAAATCATTTTGGATATAATTTTAACGGATTAAATAACTTAAATCATAATTATAAAGAGGCGGAAACACTTAAGGCAGGATCTAATAGTTGGGTGGCTTTTCCGTCTGTAATAGCAGAAGATGTTCCATTTTATGCAACTATAGTTTTTCTTCCTAATGAAACTTTTGTTAGGGATGATGTTGAATATTTTAGAACAAGGTTTTATTTAAACTCAGAGCCGAAAGAGGTTGGGGAAATTGAAAAAGATGCATGGGTTACTTTTAGTGATAGCATAATGTCTAGTGACGAAATTATATTAGGGATGTTTCAACTATCTGGAGGGAATAGTAAAGAATACAGTAAAATGAATTGCTATACTATGAGAATTTATTCAAAAGCTTTAACAGGTGATGAAGTAATAGCAAATTATAATGCTTCTGTTTCATATCATGAATTTTTATTAAACGATGGTAATGCGGAAACAGGAGGAGATACTGGTGGTAGTGATTTTTAAAATTTTTTGAAATTTAAAAATCATTATTATATAAACTAAATATTTAATTAATAAAAATTTGTATAGTTTTTTATTTAAAAAAACTATACAAATTTTATTTTATGATATATAATACATATAATTACAAGACTAAAGAAAAGAGGAGATTAATGGAAGACTTAGTTGAAAGTATTTTAGATTATGTAAGAGCTGATTATACAGATTACGCTATTATGATTAATGGTGAATGGGGAAGTCGGAAAAACATATTTCTGGAATAATCAGGTCAAAAGAAAAATCGAATCACTTAATTTAAACGGAAAAAAATATACAACAATTTATATGTCATTGTATGGTATCTCTAACTTAGAAGATATTAGCAAAAAGATATTTATTGAAACAACTCAACTCATGGACAAGAACTTAAAAAAATATATGGAAACCCATGAGCAAAGCGTTATTCCAGAATATGCTAAAACTGGTTTAGAGATGTCTAATTTTTTCGGCGTTAGTAAAAATGATGATAAAGTAGATTATAATAAATTTTTTGCTACAGATGATAAAGTTCTTTGCTTTGATGACTTAGAGAGAGCTAATGTAGATGTTATAGATATTTTAGGTTATATAAATAATTTTGTTGAACATGATCATATTAAAACAATTTTAATTTGTAATGAAAAAGAACTTTCTACAAAATTAAAAAGCTCAAATCTTGAAATGAAAACTTTTATTGCTGCTTATATTCTTGATAAAGAAAATGGTTTGTTAAATTCTGATAAGCCTTTAGTTGAGAAGTTGAGCGAAAAAATAGAATATGTTTTTGATAAAGCTAATGATTATGAAAGAATTAAAGAAAAATTAATTGGAGAAACTTTTGATTACGCTCCAAAATTTAATTATATAATTGATGGCTTACTTATGAGATATGGAAATAATCCAGATTTAGTGAAGTTTTTAAGAGAACATACAAATCTTATTACTTCAACATTTGTTAAGTCCGGAACTAGAAATTTGAGAATATTAAAACATGCTCTAAACGATTTTAGTAAAGTTTTTGAAGCTGTAAATAAATATTACCCAAATACAAAATTAAGAGTTTTACAGACAATGTTAATATTTACAATTGCTGTCTCATTTGAAATTAAAGCCGGAAAAATAACAAAAGATAAATTTGTCACTATTGAATCAAACGAAGAATATAAATCACTTCTTGTTTCTTCTAGAGTATTAATGGACAATCGTCAGTTCTATATTAAGGAATTTGATAATAATTATTATTTCAATTTTAAATCAGATTATAGATTTTTCAAATTTATTGAAATATATGTAAGAACTAGAATTTTTGATATGAGAATGTTTAAAAAAGATATGGAAAATATCATAAATACTATAGATACAGAAAAACTTCCAGCTTATAAAAGATTGCTTACAGAAGAATATTGGAAAATTTCTGATGATAAATTCCCAGATATTATTTCAGAAGTAATTAGAAATATTAAAAATGGAGATTTGAAATTAATTGAAATTGTAAAATTATTTGGTTATTTTAGTTATTTTAGTAGAAGAAATTTGATTGATTATAATATTTCTGATTTGAAATCAATGTTCTTAGAAGCTATGGATAAAGCGGTTTCTAATTCAGATTATGTAGATAATATTGAAGAAGAAATTTCGAGAATTGGCTTAGATGTTGGAGATGAGATGGATGAAATTGTTGAACATTTCCATAAACTAAATAATCAATTAGAAGACAAGATGTATAGAGAACAAGCTGATAGTATATTTAAATGTATTCCAATGAAAATGGAAACATTTTATGATAAGTTTTCAAACTTTATGGATAAACCAATTTTAAATCATTATGATGAATATCAAATGTTCCAAAGAGTAACTTGCGCTAGTAATGAAGACATAATGTTAATTAAAGAAATGCTTGTAGATAGATTTAAAAAATATACTGAAGAATTAAAATCTGAAGCTCCATTTATCAAAAAATTTAAAGGCGTTTTAGATGATTATTGCTCAGGAAAAGAAACAAGTATAAAAGTAGTTATGTTAAAAGAATTTTCAAAAGATTTAGAAGAAATTTTAAATTTGTATGACTCAAGTGTGTTTGAAAATTATTCTACAGAAGAAGATATATTAGAAAAATTAGATAATATATAGAAAGAGGTTTATTTTATGAGTAGAGATAAGAGACATATAAGTGAAGATGAAAAAAGAAAAAGCTTCTTAATGATGGTTTTAATAGGAATTTTAGCTGCTATTCTTGTAGTAATAGTTATTATCATGATACCAAAAGGAAAAAAGAAAACAAATTATCAAGATTTAAGCTCAAAAGTTTCAGATAATAAAAATTTAATTTCAAATAATACATCTACAGAAGAAAAAGTAAAAAGAGATGAAAGTAAAGTAGATGTAATAGTTGATGAAGAAACTGTAAGTCCAGAGGGTGCTATTATCAAAATTATAGATAAAAATGAAAATAAATATCAATGGACAGCTTTATATTCTCTAGAAGAAAAAGTAGATGGCAAGTGGAAAGAAATGATTCTTAAGAATCCAGAAAATATGACACTTCCAGATGTTCCTGTTGAAAATAATAGTGGAAATTTTTCACAATCATTAATTTGGTCAAATAAATATGGAACTCTAGATTCTGGAGAATACAGAATTGTAAAGGAATCAATAGATGGAACTAAATTCTACGGTGAATTTAAAATTGATTAGAAAACTCCAAAACTTGACATTTTTTTAACTTTACAATATAATTATATTGTTTTTTTGGAGGAAAAAAATGATAAACATACTTTTGTGTGGGAACAAAAAAGTATTTGATGGGGCTCTAACACAGCTAATTTCAATATTAAACAGAACAAGGGAGCCTATTAATTGCTATATATTTACAATGGATAAATCAGATTTAAGAGAAGATTTTGTTCCAATAGATGACGAACAAATAGATTTTCTAAATGAAGTTGTAAAAGAGAAAAGTCCAGAAAGCAATGTAGTAAAAATAGATGTAACAGATATTTATAATAAGGAATTTAAAGGTTCCAAAAATGAGTCTGCGTATTGTACACCATATACTTTGTTAAGACTTTTAATTGATTTAGTTCCCAATATTCCAGATAAAATTTTATATTTAGATATTGATATTATGGCAAACGGAGATATAAGTAAGCTTTATAATATTGATATTGAAGACTATGAGTATTCTGCGGTTAAAGAAAAATATGGATCATGGCTTTTAAGGTCAGATTACATAAACGCTGGAGTTTTACTTATAAATATGAAATTGGCGCGTAAAAATAAATTATTCGAGAAAGCTAGAAATTTAATCAAAACAAGAAAATTTCTTTTTGCTGATCAAGATGCGTTATTTTGGGCCACGACAAGTAAAAAAATTGTTTCAAGAATATATAATGAACAATCTAGTTTTAATAGAAAAAATACAATAATTTGTCATTTTTGTAAAAGACTTCTATGGGTTCCATTTCCTCATACGGAAAACTATAAACAATGGAATATAGAAGAGGTACATAATGTTTTGAAATGCTATACTTTTGATAGTGATTTAAAAGAATATGTAAAATTCAAAGAAGAATATGAAGAAAGAAAAGGAAAGGTAAAAGTAAAAAGTAAGATATGAATAGACAAAATATACCAGTATTTTATGCTGTTGATGATAATTATGTTCCATTTTTAGCTGTATCTTTAGAATCATTAGTAGCTAAAATCTCAGACAAAAATTTTTATGAAATAAGAGTTTTATATACCGTTCTAAGCGAAGAACATAAGAAAGCTTTGAAAAAATATCAAAGAGAAAATTTATCAATAGAATTTGTAGATTTAAAAGAGAAAATTGACAAAATTGCTAATAAATTATATACAAGAGATTATTTTTCAATGACAACATATTATAGATTGTTTTTACCAGATTTATATCCAGAGCTATCAAAAGCTTTATATTTAGACTCTGATACAGTTTTATTAGATGATGTTGCTAATTTGTATAAAATTGATTTAGGAACAAATCTAGTTGGAGCAATTCCAGATGGTGCTGTTGCTTCAATAAGAGAATTTCAAGATTATGTTGAACTTGTCGTTGGATTAAGTGATTATAGAAATTATTTTAATGCTGGAATTTTACTTATGAATTTAGATGAGCTTCGTAATTATAGATTCCAAGTTAAATTTATGTATTTATTAGATACAGTAAAATTTAAAGTTGCTCAAGATCAAGATTATTTAAATCGTCTTTGCAAAGGTAGAGTAACTATAATAGATAATTGTTGGAATACTATGCCTGGTGCAGATCCAAAGATTAGAAGTAAAAATCCAAAACTTATTCATTACAATTTAAGTTATAAACCATGGCATTTAGACAATATTCCTTATGAAGAATATTTCTGGGATTTTGCTTGGCAAACTGAATTTTATGATGAAATTAAAAAGATAAAAGATAATTATACTGAAAGCCAAAGAAATGAAGACGTTCAAACAGGTATAAGACTTATAAGTTTAGCTGCTAAAGAAGCAGATTGTATTGGAGACGATAGAAAAAAATAGAGGTTAAAGATGGGGATTTCAAAATACGAGGAGAGAGTAAATTTATTAAAAAAAATAGAACAATATGAGCTAGAGGGAAGATTTGAAGAAGATACAAATATTGATCCTCCAGCGCCTGTATTACAACCTGATGATATAGATTATTTAAGAGAAAAACTTACAAGTAAATGGGTAAAAACGCCTGTCGCAATGTTTTTAGGTAAGTTATATTTTAAAAATTCAGCAAAAGAAAAACAGGTTATTATTAAAGAAATATATGGGTTAGAAAATCTAGAAAATATAACTACAGGTGGAATAATTACATCAAATCATTTTAATCCATTTGAAGTTTTTGCTGTTGAGAAAGTTTTTCTAGAATCTAAACTTGCTAAAAAACATAAACTTTACGCCGTAATTAGAGAAGGAAATTATACTAATTTTCCTGGTCTTTATGGATTTTTATTTAAGAATTGTAATACACTTCCACTTAGTTCAAATCATCAGACAATGAGAAAATTCTATGATGCTATTAAAACTTTGTTAAATAGAGGAGAGTTTATTTTAATGTATCCAGAACAAAGTATGTGGTGGAATTATAGAAAACCAAAGCCATTAAAAGATGGTGCGTATAAATTTGCTTGTCGTCATAATGTTCCAATTATTCCATTTTTCATTACAACAAAAGAAAGTGAAATTATGGACGAAGCTGGTTTCCCAGTTTTAGAATATTATATACATATTGGAAAACCTATTTATAAAGACGAAAATTTAACAGATAAAGAAAATGTTCAAAATATGAAAAAACAAAACTTTTTAATTTGGAAGAAAGTTTATGAGACTTTTTATAATATACCATTAGAATATACTTGCGATAAAAGTAAACTTCCTGATTATGTATTAGAATCTTTGGAAAATAAGGATATTTAAGATGGAGCAAAAAACTTTTTATTATAAAGATGAGTTAAATGATGAATTTTCTAAAGCCGAAATTATCCCAAGGAAGATTGATGAAAAATATAAATATATTCATAAAAATCTTTTTTGGTTTATTGCGGCTTTTTTCTTTAATTTAATAATGATACCAGTTAAGTTCATTTACCCAAAAATAAAATTTAGAAATAAATATATTGGTAAAGAAAAGTTGAAAAAATATAAAAATACTGGGTATTTTGTGTATGTAAATCATACTCAAGAATTTTGTGATACTTTAATTCCAAGTAATCCAATATTTCCAAAGAGAAATTATATAATCGTAAATCCGGAAAATGTTTCTATTCCTGGTTTAGGAAATAGTGTTCAAATGCTTGGAGCGATTCCAATTCCTGAAAATAAGAGTGGAATGAAAAATTTTTTGAATAAAATTGATACTGTTATAAAATCAAAACATTCTATTACAATTTATCCGGAAGCTCATATTTGGCCATATTACACAAAAATTAGACCATTTAAATCAGTATCTTTCAAATATCCTATTGATTTAGATGTTCCAACATTTTGTATGACAAACACTTATGTAAGAAGAGGAAACACAGATAAAGCAAATATAGTTACATATATAGATGGACCGTTTTTCCCAGATAAAAATTTAAATAAACAAGAGCAAAAGCTAGATTTAAGAAATAGAGTTTATAAACAAATGGTAAAAAGAAGTGAAAATAGTAATATTGAAGTAATTAAGTATATTTTAAAAAAGTAAGGTGTTTATAAAAAAGATGGAGAAAGTTTTATTGATAGTTAATCCAAAAGCTGGAAAAGCAAAATCAAAAAAATATATCGAGAATATTTTAATTAATTTAAAAAATTCTCGGATATGATACAGAACTTGAATTTACAACTCCTGAAAGAAACGCTCAAAAAATTATTGAAGAACACAAACTAGAAAAAGGCGAAAATTTAATAGTTTGGGGAGGAGATGGAACTCTTAATGAATCAATAAGAGGTCTTAAAAGTTCAAATCAAGATGCTGGAATTGCGTTTATTCCAATGGGAACAACAAACGATTTTGCTCGTTCATTAAAAGTATCATTTAATGAATTAGCTGTTTCAAAAAGCTTAAAAGATTATAAAGTAAAAGAGATAGATGTTGGAACAATTGATGATGAACCTTTTAATTATGTTGTAAGTTTTGGATTATTTTCTAAAGCTTCTTATCAAACAAGTAGAAAATGGAAAAATAGAATTGGAAAAACAGCTTATTATTTAAACGGAATAAAAGAATTTTTCAATTATAAAACATATAAATTAAAAATAACTCTAGATGATGAAATTCTAGAAGATGAATACATATATGGAAGTATCAGTAATTCTAGATATATGGGAGGATTTCCAGTATTTAGAAAAAAAGATATAAAACTTGATGATGGAAAATTTGAAGTTATACTTGCGAGAAAACCAAAAAACATTTTTTCAACAATTATAATAGTTTCAAAAATATTAAGTGGAAATTTGAAAGATAAAAGAATAAGCTTTTTTAGAACATCAAGTTTAAAATTAGAAGCTCCAGATGGAGTTGATTTATCAATAGATGGAGAATATGGCGGAAATAGAAATTATTTTGAAATTAAGACATATCAAAAACAGACGAAATATCTTGTTCCAGATAAATAAAATTATTCCCAGAAGTAGTTTTGCTTCTGGGAGTTTTTATATTCATAATAATATAGGCTGAATTTGTTTTCCATCTAAAGCTTCTTCTAAAGTTTTCTTTATATAAGTAGGATCAAATACAATTGAACGAGGTTTAGTAATAGGATTATCTTGTTTCATAGGAACAAAATAAAAATTTTTTCTGTTTAAAACTTTTCCAATGTTTTCAGCATTTCCGAGATAGAGCGTTATTTGTTGAAACAGCGATTACGACTGGCTTTTCACGGCGAAGAATTGATTTTACAGCCATAGTTACTGGTGTGTCATTTATATCGTTTGCAATTTTTGAAAGAGTATTTCCAGAGCATGGCGCAATTATTAAAATATCTAACATATCTTTTGGACCAATAGGTTCAGAATCTTGAATTGTATGAATTATAGGGTTTCCAGTAATTCTTTCAATTTTATCTCTAAAATATTCTGAGCTTCCAAATTTAGTGTCTAAATTATAACTATTATAAGACATAATAGGGAAGATAGTGGCTTTTTCTTCTTTAACGAGTTTTTCCATTTCTTTTATACTTGCCTCAAATGTACAAAAAGAGCCAGTGAAGCAATAACCAATTCTTTTGTTTTTTAATTCCAAAAAAATACCTCCTTTACATTTAACATTAATATATTTTATGTTTAAAATACATTTTTGTTATGTAAACGAGGAATAAAAAACCCTGACTCTCTAAAAAGTCAGGGTAGAATTTTATTTAATTAAAATGAAATACTTTCAACATCAAAGTAACCTTTTTCACTATCTACATATTCATTGTAAGCGCTTGTTTGATCATTTCCTGATCTACCTGAAGCACTGTATTTAGCGTTTTCAGTTAAAGTTCCATCAGATTTTGCTGAAACATTCTCAGCTGTAACTGTAAAATACCAATCATAAGTAGTTTGACTAATAGCAGAAGTAAATCCTACTTTATAAATTCCAATAACTTTATTTATAGGATTATCTGTTGTATCTTTATTTGTTAATAAATATAAAGCCATAAGTTGTGGTTCACCAACAGTAATGTCTGATTTTCTCTTTTCACCGCCCCAATCATAATCAACACCAAGTTCTACATGTTTATAATCTGTATTGTCACGAACATAACCACCATCATCTTCATTTGCGCAACTTCTAGCTTGATCTAGTAATTTTGTTTTTAATGATTCTAAGGTTGTTCCAGTAAGCTCAGAGGTTTTATAAATATAAAATCCTTGACCTGTTACAGTATATTCCATTTCAGTATTTTTTACAGCTATTCCTTTTTCTTTAGCCATATCTTCATCCCAGCTAACAGCTTTTATAGTAATTTTATCATTATTTGAAAGTCCATCAGATTTACTAGCTTCATATTTAACAGTTTTAATAAATTCATCTTTGCTATTTGTTGAAACTGAAACTTTAAGTGATGGGCTCATTCCAGAAACACTAATGTTAATATCTTGGAATACATCAACTTCATCAGCATCTTTTAAGCCTTCAACTTCTACTGTAGCAGTATCTTTTTTAAGTTTTATTCCATGTTCTTCAAGCCATGAATCAGAAATGTTAAATGAAACTTCAACTTTGTCTCCATTTTTAAGAGTATCAACATCTTCAATTTCACATTTTAAATTATTAACGAATGAAGAATATACTGAACTACTTTCAAATTCATCTTTTAAATCATCTGATAATTTAACTGTAGCTGTAGCATGTTTGTTAAATCCATTATATTCAAGTTCAACATATTTAGATAAATCAATAGTTGAAGCTTCTTCAAGACCAGAAACTTTAATAGTAATTGATTTGTCTTTGATTTTTAATTTGTGTTCTTCAAGCCAGCTAGAAGAGATAGAAGCTTTTACTTTTAGATTATCTCCATTTTTTAAATATTCTGTATTTTCAACTTCAAGTTCTATTTTATTTTTGAATTTTCTAGATAAGCTAGAATCATCTAAAAATTTATTAAGTTCTTTTTGGTTTATTTCGATAGTATCTACTTCTCCATGACCATTAAATCCATCATATGTAACAGAAATGTATTTTGTTAAATCAATTTCTTTTGCTGAAAAGCAAATAAAATAAACAGCTCCAGCAATGGCACCAATTATTATTGCTACAATAACAACTATTATAGCAATTAAAGGACCTTTTGATTTTTTCTTTGGATTTGCTTCTGTAGAAGCTTTTGTTTCTTTTGAAACATCTTCAGTTTTTGTTTCTTCTTTTTTAGGTTTTTCATTTTCAATGGTTTTCTTATCTTCTTCCATTTTTTATTCCTCCTATAAATATGATAAGTTTAAAATTACTTAACAATAATAATTATATTCAAAAATCATTAAAAAATCAATATTTTCTTGAAAATTTTGATGAAAAAATTAGATAAAAATTTAAAATATTGAAAAAAGTTTTAATATGTGATATAAAAAAGAAAGTTATTAGCTTTTAGGAGAAAAATTTGGGAAAGAAGAAATCAAAAAGAAGATTTAAAAAATTTCTAGTTCTTTTATTTATGATAGGAACATTAGGAATTTATAGTTTTTTATATTTAATGTATGGACCATTTTTTAGATTTAGAGATTGGCTTATTAATACAGCAATGTCAACTATGAGTCATAAATATTTTGCTACTTTTTTTTATGATGATGAAACAATAAAAGATAGTTTAGGAAGAAATTCGATTGTAGGTTTTACATTTGCGAGTAACTTAGAAGAGGTTCAATTTATTGATTATTCAAAATTAGATAATATTAAATTTGAAAATGATTATGAAAAAGAAATTTTGTCAAAAGATAAAAACAATAATGATTATAAAATAATAAAAATAAATGGAGATAGATTTGATGGATATTTAGCTGTAATATATGATCCATATCGTGTAGATGTTGCGGTTACAAAATATCTAGGAAAAGATGGACAATATTTATCAAAAATTTCTGAGCAAAATAATGCTTTAGTTGCTATAAATGGCGGTGGATTTGTTGATCCAAAAGGAAATGGAACAGGTGGCGAACCTTTAGGAATTACAATAGATAATGGAAAATTACTTCATGAAACATTTTATGATAGAGAAAATTTAAAAGGCGGTATAATAGGATTAACTCATGATCATAAGTTATATTTAGGAGATATTTCGAGTTCTCAAGCTTTAGCTCTTGGAATCACAGATAGTGTTTCATTTGGACCATATTTAATCGTAAATGGAATTACAGCTGATGTGTCAGGAATTGCTGGTGGACGTTCTCCTAGAACAGCTATTGGTCAAAGAAAAGACGGAATATTTTTGTTTTTAGTTTTAGATGGTGATAGAACTTTAGGAAGAGGAGCTACATATAAAGATGTTTTAGACATTATGGAAAAATATGGAGCATATAATGCTAGTTGCTTAGATGGTGGTACATCTACTGGAATGACAGTAAAAAACAAACTTATAAATAATCCTGTAAGCCAAAGTGGACAACATAGATCAAGACCAATTTCGACTGCTTTTATATTTAAGTCAGACGGAAAAGATAATGGTGATTATTCAATTATACAAAACAAATTTAAATAGAAAAGAGGAAAATAAAATGTTTGTTGAACATAATTTTTATGTTGGATTTAGAGATGTAGATTATAAAAATAATTTGAAAATAAAGTCTATATTAAGCTATTTGGAAGATGTTGCTGGAATCCATTCAAATATTGCTGGTTTTGGACTTCTAGATATTCCAAGAATTAAAAAGACATGGGTTTTAATTAATTGGAAAGTAGAATTTATTAGAAGACCTAAATATTCAGAAAATTTAAGAGTAAAAACTTGGTCAAATGGAGTAGATAAAATTTACGCGCTTCGTGATTTTTATGTTTATGATGAAAATAATGAAGTAGTTGTAAAAGCTACTTCAAAATGGATTTTAATCGATTTAGAAACTATGGGAATGACTAAACCAACAGATGTTATAATGGATTTATATACAACAGAGCCTGATAAAGTTTTTGATGATAAGCCAGAAAAATTAAAAGAGCCAGAAAGTTATATAAATAGTGTTTGTGTAAAAATTACAAAAGATATGATTGATGCAAATGGTCATGTTCATAATATTAATTATATTGATTTTGCAACACAAGTTATGCCTTTAGAAGTTCTAGAAAACGCCAAAAAAGTTGATGTCCTTTATAAAAAAGAAATTAGAGATGTAGAAGAAATAAAAGCTTTTTATGGAAAAGAAGGGGAAAACCATTTTTGCGTAATAAAGTCAAAAGATGAAAATACAGTTCACGCTATTATTAGAATGATATAGTAAAACCGCTTGGAGTGAGTTCCAAGCGGTTTTTTATAGATTTGCTAAAGGATTTTTTTCAACAGCTGTACGAATTTGTTCGTTATCAACATGTGTGTAAATTTGAGTTGTAGCAATTGATTCATGACCTAAAAGCTCTTGAAGAGCTCTAATATCAACATTTCCATATTTATACATAAGTGTAGCGGCAGTATGACGAAGTTTATGAACAGAATATTTATTAGAGTCAATTCCGAGCTAAGCGAAGTTCTTCTTTTACTATATATTGAATAGTTCTGTTACTAATTCTCTTTTTTTGTTCACTTAAAAATAAAGCATCTCTATCAGTTCCTTTTACACCATCATGAGGTCTAACAGAAAGATATACCTTTAAAGCCTTTACACAAGCTTCGTTCAAGTAAATTGTTCTTTCTTTATTTCCTTTACCAATTACATTTAATTTATTATCTTCAAAACTGATATCTTTTATATTTATTCCAACAAGCTCAGATAAACGCATTCCGCAGTTTAGGAATAATGTGATTATTGCATAATTTCTTATAGAATTGTCATGATTTCCATGTGATGTCTCTTGAGGGTGGCTAGCGGTTTCTAGAAGTTGCTTTGATTGTTCTAAGCTTAAATATTTTGGCAATCTTTTTTCTTGCTTTGGATTTTCCAAATCTTGTGCAGGATTTGTGGAAATCTTTTTTGTTTTATTACATAAATAATGAAAGAAGATTCTTATAGTTGAGGCTTTTCTAGCAAGAGTTGCAGGCTTTGAATTATATGTATCTTTTAAATAAGCTAAAAAAGCGTGAATATCTTCTAAAGTTATTTTTTCAATGGTTTGTAAATCCATATCATTAATTTCAATTGTTTTTAATTCAGTTTTGTCTTTTACATTAGTCATTCTAAATCTAAATTTTATAAATTTAAGAAAATGAGCAATATCATAATTATATTCTTTTATTGAATTTTGGGACTTATTTAAAATAGAACTTGAATAATCTAAAAAATCATTCAAAAATACTGGATTGTCTAATGGGTCTATCATAGAAATTCTCCTTTTATATATTGTTTAAATAAATACTATCACTAAATTTTAGAAAATGGAAGAGCTTTTAAAAATTTTGTGCAAAGTTTAAAATATATGTGAATTTTTTGAGGCTTTTTAATCTTGAAAATTTAATATAAGTGTGATAGAATAATCGAAAATAAAATTTATTTTTAAAGGAGGGTTAAAAGTGAAAAATGATGAATTTGACTGGGATTTAACAAGTCTTTTTAAGAATGAAGAAGAAAGATTAGAATTGATTAGAAAATTTGAAGAATATATAGATGAAATAAAGAAATTTAAAGGAAAATTAAATAATTTAGAAACAGTTAAGAAATATTATGAATTAAAAGAAAAAATTAGTAAATTTTATATAAAAATTTATTCATATTCAATGTTTAAATATCATCAAAATATGGGAAATGGCGAAAATTCTAAATTATATAAAGATGCTGTAAGTTTAGGAGCAAAATATTCAGAGGCTGTTTCTTATTCTGTTCCAGAAATTATTGAAAATTCAAAAGAAACTTTAATTTCTTGGAAAAATAATCCTGAAATGAAGGAATATAAAAGGAGTTTAGAAAAAATTATAAGAGAAAAAGATCATGTTTTATCAAAAGAATCAGAGGAGCTTTTAGCTAGTTATTCAGAAGTATTTGAAGCGGTCGAGAGCGCTTATTCAGTTTTCACAACAGCTGATTTTAAGTTTGATGATGTTGAAAATGAAAATGGTGAGATACTTAAGATGTCACATGGTTTATATTCAAAATATTTGTCTGGAAAAGATAGAGTTTTAAGAAAAAACTCATTTGAGTCAATGTATAAACCATACAAACAAAATATAAATACTATTGCAGAATTATATTTAGCTAGAGTTAAAGAATTTTCTACAACCGCAAGGATTAGAAAATATAAAAATTCTATTGATATGGCGTCTAATAATGACGATTCAAAAGAAGATGTTTATTATACTTTAGTTGATTCTGTAAATGAAAATTTAAAATATAATCATGAATATTTAAAACTTAAAAAAGAACTTTTGAAAAATGAATTAGATGACGGAAAGCTACATTTATATGATGTTTACAGAAATTCTTTTGAGGAAAAAGAAGAAAATGTAAGTTATGAAGAGGCTAAAAAGATAGTTTTAAACGCACTTTCTATTATGGGAGATGACTATGTTTCTAAGCTTAAAGAAGCAATGGAAAATAGATGGATAGATGTTTATGAAAAAGAAAATAAACACACAGGTGCTTACAGTATGGGAGTTTATGGAGTTCATCCTTTTGTTTTACTAAACTTTATAAATTCTTCAAGAGATATTTCAACTATTGCTCATGAGTTAGGCCACGCTATTCATAGCTATTTGGCTGATACTACTCAAAATGTTTTAAATTCTGATTATACAATAATGGTTGCTGAAGTTGCTTCAACTGTAAATGAAATCTTACTTGCAAATTATCAAATAAAAAATACTGAAAATAAGGAAAAGAAGGCGTTTTTGATTAATGAACAATTAGATATGATAAGAGCTACTTTGTATAGACAGACTATGTTTGCTGAATTTGAGAAAATTGTTCATGAGAAAATAGAGAAACATGAAAGTTTATCATCAGATAATTTAAATGAAATTTATTATAATTTAAATAAAAAATATTTTGGAGAGGATATTTTTTGTGATGAGTTAATAAAGTATGAATGGGCTAGAATTCCGCATTTTTACTCAAATTTCTATGTGTACAAATATGCGACTGGAATTACATCAGCAATTGTAATTGCTCAAAATATAATGAGTGGAAAACCTGGATTTGTAGAAAAATATCTTGAAACTCTTTCAAAAGGTGGCTCAGAAGATTCACTAGATTTATTAAAAGGCGTAGGTGTTGATTTGACTAAAAAAGAAACTTATGACATAGCGTTTAAATATTTTAAAGAAAACTTAGATAATTTGAAAAAATTAATTTAAAAGCAATCTATTCAAAGTTTGCTAGAAAGGACGTAATTATGCCAAATTTAACAATACTTGTAGTAGATGATGAAGCTAGAATGAGAAAACTTATAAAAGATTTCCTAATGAAAAAAGAATATGATATTTTAGAAGCAGAAGATGGGGAAAAAGCGCTAAATGTCTATAAAGAAAATAAAAATAAAATTGCTTTAATTTTACTTGACGTAATGATGCCAAAGCTTGATGGTTGGTCGGTTTTAAGACAAATAAGACAAGAAGATGAAGAGCTTCCAATTGTGATGCTAACCGCTAGAAGTGAAGAGCAAGATGAGCTTTTTGGGTTTGAACTTGGAGCGTCAGAATATATTTCGAAGCCATTTAGCCCAAAGATATTAGTTGCTAGAGTTGAGGCAATTTTAAAGAGAACTCACAAAGCTCAAAAAGAAGAAATTTCATCTGATGGAATTATTATGAATAATGAAGCAAGAACAGTTACAGTTGACGGAAAACCAGTTGAAATGAGTTATAGAGAATATGAGCTTTTAAAATATTTGATGGAAAATGAAAATATTGCGCTGTCGAGAGATAAAATTTTAAATACTGTTTGGAATTACGACTATTATGGAGATTCAAGAACTATTGATAGCCATATCAAAAAAGTTCGTCATAAACTTGGAAAAAAGGGAAAACATATACAAACGATTAGAGGAATTGGTTATAAATTTGAGGTAAAATAGAGAGGAAATTAAAATGTTAAAATCAGTTAGAGCAAAACTTTTTTTAACGATATGTATTTTAGTAGTTGTGACCGTGGGACTTGTAATGCTTGCAAACGCTGTATATATTAAAACTACTGATTCACATATTCCAGATTTATCTGATTATATTAGGTTTTTAGGAATAGTTCGGAGTTGTTGCTACTTTAGGTGGAGGAATTGCGGTTTGGATTATTACTGAAATTTTTACAAGGCCAGTTGAAAAACTAGATAAAATTGCTAGAAATATAGCAAAATTAGATTTTTCTGAAAAATATGAACTTCTTGGAAAAGATGATGAGTTTGATCATCTTGGAAAAAGTATAAATGAATTATCACGCGAGCTTGAAAATACTATTCGTAAAATGCAAAAAGATAATATTGATCTTGAAAGAGATATTGAGAAAAAATCAAAAATTGATGAAATGAGAAAACAATTTATATCAGATGTTTCTCATGAATTAAAAACACCAATCTCACTTATTCAGGGATACGCAGAGGGATTGGTCGAAAATGTAAACACAGATGAAGAAAATAAAAATTTTTATGCAAATGTTATATTAGACGAAGCAAACAAAATGGATAAGTTAGTTAAGCGTTTGCTAGAGCTTATGAAATTAGAATATGAAGATAATAATTTCAATGATCAGAATTTTGATATAGTTGAATTAATTCGTGAATCTATTAGAATTTCTAAAGTTAAACTTGAAGAGGAAAATATAGAAGTTGTCTTTGACGAAGAACAGCCAATATATGTGTTTGCTGATGATTTTTATATAGAGCAAGTTGTAAGTAACTATTTTACAAATGCTATAAAAAATGTAAAAGAAGTAAATTTGAAAAAACAAATAAAAATTTCTATACAAAAATCAGAAGAGCAAGGAAAAGTTAGAATAAATATTTTCAACACAGGAGAACATATTTCAGAAGAAAATTTAAATAGAATTTGGAACAGGTTTTATAAAGTTGATAGTTCTAGAAATAGAGATAGTGGAAATGGAATAGGTTTAGCGTTAGTTAAAGCAATAATGACTAAATATAACAATAGCTATGGAGTAAATAATGTTCAAGATGGAGTAGAGTTTTATTTTGAATTAAATTATTCTAATATTAGTGCTGAAATGTAAAAAATATTTTTGGTAAAAGTCTTGTAGTTAAAAGCTTACAAGATTTTTTATTTTTTATTTTTAAAAATATATTGACAAAACAAATTTTTGTGATATTATATTTACGAACAAAGATTTTACAAACGGAGGTTCTATTATGATTTCGCTATTACATATCAAAAATTTAGGAATTATTGAAGATATAACTTTAAATTTAGAAGAGGGATTTAATGTTTTAACTGGTGAAACTGGAAGTGGAAAAAGTTTAATAATTGATTCATTTGGAATTATTTCAGGCGGAAGATTTTCAAAAGAAATGATTAGAAAAGGTGAAAATAGCTCACTTGTTGAAGTTTGTATTTGGCTAGAAACTCAAGAGATAATTGTTTCAAGAGAAATATTTATAAATGGAAGAAATATTTGTAAGATAAATGGAAGACTTGTAACAGTTAGTGAACTTAAAGATTTTATGGGGAAAATTATTGATATTGCTAAACAACATGAGAACCAAAATATTATGGATGTAAGTTATCATATAAAATATTTAGATAATTTTATAGGTGATAAAATTTCTGATAAATTAAATCAATATAAAGAATTATTTTTAAAATATAATAGTTTAAAAATGGAGCTAAAATTAGGGTTTGGAGATGAAAAAGAAAAACAAAGAAAATTAGATTTACTTGAGTATCAAATTAATGAAATAGATGATGCTGGTTTAAAAGATGGAGAAGAGGAAGTTTTAGAAACTCAAAGAAAACAAATTTCAAATATAGATAAAATAAATGAAAATTTAGAAATTTCTGGAAGTAGCTTAAATGATGTTGTTGAAGGATTAGAAACTTCAATCAGATCATTAGAAAAAATAGAAAATTTTGATGAAAAATATCAAAAGAAATTGGAGGAATTAAAAAATTCGTATTATGATATTGAAGAAATTTCAAGAGATATTTATAATTTCAAATATGAATTAGATTTTGATAGTAGTTCAAAAGAAGAAATTGAAGACAGATTAGATTTAATAAATAATTTAAAACGAAAATATGGAAATAGTATAAAAGAGATTTTAGATTATAGAAATGAAGTAGAAAAAGAGATTTTTGATATTAAAAATTTAGAAGAAAGAAATATTGAAATAAGAAGAGAATTAAAAGAAATTAAAAATGAGATGACTGAACTTTCAACTTATATTCATAATTATAGAATTGAATATAGTAAAATTTTAGCTGAAAATATTAATCAAGAATTAAGTGATTTAAGTATGAAAAACTCTAAATTGTTAGTAGATGTTATTGAAAATGAAGAAGGAAAATTCAATGAAAATGGAATTGATAAAGTAGAATTTCTTATTTGTACTAATACTGGTGAAGACTTTTTACCACTTACTAAAATTGCTTCTGGTGGAGAACTTTCAAGAATTATGCTTGCTATAAAAACTGTTTTAAATGATATAGATAATGACCAAAAAGTATTAATATTTGATGAGATAGATACTGGAATTAGTGGAATTGCTGCGAGAGCTGTAAGTAGTAAAATGAAGAAGATTGCTAAAAATCATCAGATATTTGTTGTAAGTCATTTGGCTGTAATTGCTGCTAGCGCTGAAAATAATTATTTTTCTTATAAAATAGTAGAAGATGGAAAAACTAAAACAAATGTGAAGAAAATAGATGGAGAAGAACTAATTAATGAAATTGCTAGAATATCTAGTGGAGATATGAGTAAAGTTTCAAAAGAACACGCAAAAGAACTTTTGAAATTATCAAAAGTTGCTTAAAATTTTATAGGAGATATTTCTATGGAAAGAATAATTTTACATGTTGATGTTAATAATGCTTTTCTTAGTTGGACCGCAATTGAAAGATTAAAAAATGGCGAAACTATTGATATAAGAGAAATACCTTCTGTTATAGGAGGAGATGAAGAAAGAAGAGCTGGTATAGTTCTTGCAAAAAGTATTCCTGCTAAAAAATGTGGAATAACTACTCGGAGAAACATTATATATGGCTAGACAGAAATGCCCAAATTTACAAGTTTTTAAGGGAGATTACAGAAAATATAGTTATTATTCAAATCAATTATATAAATTACTTTTAGAATATACTGATAAAATTGAAAGATTTAGTATTGATGAATGTTTCTTAGATTTGACTCATTATTTAATGGGAAGAGATGTAATGGAGGTTGCTAAAGAAATAAACAGAAGAACTAAAGAGGAGCTTGGATTTACAGTAAATATCGGAATTTCAAGTAATAAGCTTTTAGCTAAAATGGCTTCTGATTTTGAAAAACCTGATAAAATTCATACTTTATATTTTGATGAAATAAAAACAAAAATGTGGCCACTTCCTGTAAAAGAATTATTGTTTTTAGGAAAGAAAACTGTGCCTAAATTATATAATATGAAAATAAGAACAATTGGAGAACTTGCCAATACTGATAAAGATTTTCTAATAAAAAAATTTGGAAAATTTGGAAAACAAATGTGGGAATATAGTAATGGAATTGATAATTCAGAAGTTATTTCTATTCCTGAAAAACCGAAAGGAATAGGAATGAGTACAACTCTTCCAGTTGATGTTTCAAATATAGAAAAATTAGAAGAAGTTTTAGCTAATTTAACAGATCAAGTTTGTTTTAGGCTTAGAAAAAAGAATATGAAAGCGAGTGTAGTAAATGTTAATTTAAGAACAAAAGATTTTGTTAATTTTTCTCATCAGAAAAAAATGTTAGAAAAAACTGATTCAAGTAAAATAATTTATGAAGAAGCAAAAGAACTTCTAAAAGAGATGTATACAGTAAGTACACCTATAAGACTTATAGGTGTTAGACTTGACAAATTAGAATCAAATGATGAAGGACAAATTTCTATTTTTGAAATTCAAAAAGATGATAAACAATCAAAAATAGATAATACGATTGATACTATAAAAGAAAAATATGGTTTTAATAAAATTTCTAGAGGAAATGATATGAATAGCTCTATAGAGCGAAAAAATGATTATAAATAATTCTAAAACTCTTGACAATAAATCAATTTCCAAATATAATTATATACAAATTTTGTAAGGAGAAATTTATTATGAGCGAAGAGAAAAAAGACTATAATAGTACTTTAAATTTACCAGTAACAGATTTTCCAATGAGAGGAAATTTGCCAGAAAATGAACCAAAAATTCAAGAGGAAAAATTTACTCAAGATTTATATGAAAAAATGTTAAAGAAAAATGAAGGAAAAACTCCATTTGTTTTACATGATGGACCACCTTACGCTAATGGTGAAATTCACATTGGACACGCTTTAAATAAAATTTTAAAAGATACTATTGTAAGATATAAAAATTTACAAGGTTTCTATACTCCATTTGTACCAGGTTATGATACACATGGTATGCCTACTGAGAAAAAAGCAATTGAAAAATTAGGTTTAAATAGAGATGAAATTCCAGTAACTGATTTCAGAAATACATGTAGAGATTTTACTGAAAAATATAAAGATATTCAAACAGAAGGTTTCAAAAGACTAGGTGTATTAGGTGATTGGGAAAATCCTTATATTACATATCAACCACAAATGGAAGCAAAACAACTTGGTGTATTTGCTACTATGTATAAAAAAGGTTATATATATAAAGGTTTAAAACCTGTTTATTGGTGTACTGACTGTGAAACAGCTTTAGCCGAAGCCGAAATTGAATATAAAGATGTAAATTCAAATACTGCTTATGTAAAATTTCCAGTAAAAGATTCTAAAGGTTTATTTGATAGTAAAAACGCTTATGCTGTAATTTGGACTACAACACCTTGGACATTGCCAGGAAATACTATGATTGCGGTTGGACCAGATTTTAAATATGCGGTTGTAGAAACTCCAAATGGTGAGAAATTAATTTTTGCTAAAGATTTAGTTGAAACTGTTATGAAAAAAGCTGGAATAGACGAATATAAAATTACTTGCGAAATTGACGGAGAAAAATTAAAAGGTGTAATTTGTAATCATCCATTTTTAGATAGAGAATCAAAAGTTGTTTGTGGAAGCGAAGATACAGTAAACGTTGAGCTTGGAACAGGTTCTGGCTGTGTTCATATTGCGCCAAGCTATGGTAAAGAAGACTATTTATTAGGATTAAAACATAATAGTGATATTATAGTTTTAGTTGATAGTAAAGGTGTTCAAAGAGGTGAAGGTGCTGGACCATTCAGAGATATGTTTTATTCAAAATCTGACAAAGCTATTTTAGAATGGTTAAGAGATAATAATAGATTATTAGCTTCAGAGGTTGTAAACCACTCATATCCACATTGCTGGAGATGTAAAAAGCCAGTTATCTTTAGAGCTACAAATCAATGGTTTGCTTCTGTTGATGGATTTAGAAAAGAAACTTTAGACGCTGTTAAAACAGTTAAATGGATTCCATCATGGGGCGAAGAAAGAATCACAAAAATGATAGAAGACAGAAACGACTGGTGTATAAGTCGTCAAAGAACTTGGGGTGTTCCAATTCCAATTTTCTATTGTAAAAAATGTGAAAAAGAATATGTAACAGAAGAATCATTAAAGAAAATTCAAGATATAGTTAAAGAAAAAGGAACTAACGCTTGGTTTGATTTAAGTGAAAAAGAATTGATGCCAAATGGCGCTAAGTGTCAAGAATGTGGAGGAACAGAGTTTAGGAAAGAAACAGATATTATGGATGTTTGGTTTGATTCAGGATCAACACATGAATCTGTTTTAGCTGAACGTGGACTTCCTGAAGCTGACTTATATTTAGAGGGAAGTGACCAATATAGAGGTTGGTTCCAAAGTTCACTTTTGACTTCTGTTGCTACAAAAGGAAAAGCTCCATATAAAGAAGTTTTAACACATGGATATACTGTTGATGAAAAAGGCTTCAAAATGAGTAAATCAATCGGAAATGTTGTTGACCCTAAAGATGTTATCAAAAAATATGGCTCTGATATCCTAAGACTTTGGGTTTTAGCTTCTGATTATACTTCAGATATAAGTGTTTCAGAAAATATTATGAAACAAGTAAGCGAAGTTTATAGAAAATTAAGAAATACTGCTAGATTTTTACTTGGAAATTTAAATGGTTTTGATGTAGAAAATCCAGTTCCATATAAAGATTTATTAGAAATTGACAAATGGGCTTTGACAAAATTAAATCATTTAATTGATGATTGTACTAAAGCTTATGACAAATATGAGTTTAATCAAGCGTATCGTGCTTTAAATCAATTTTGCGTAGTTGATATGAGCGCCACTTATTTAGATATTATAAAAGATAGATTATATACTTACAAAAAAGATTCTTTAGAAAGACGCTCTGCTCAAACAGCTATGTATGAAATATTAAGCGCTTTAGTTAGAATAATGGCTCCAATGACTTCATTTACAGCTGAAGAAATTTGGAAATATATGCCACACAAGAAAACTGATAATTTGGAAAGTGTAATGTTAAATTACTATCCAAAAGTAAATCCTGAATATAATAATGAAGCTTTAGAAATGAAATGGGGGAAATTGATAAAAGTAAAAGATCTTGTTTCTAAGAAATTAGAAGAGGAAAGAGCTTCAAAGAAAATAGGAACTTCATTAGAGGCTAAAGTTGAGTTGTTTGCTGAAGGAGAACAATATGATTTCTTAAAAGATAAAGAAGATTTATTAAAAGACATCTTTATAGTATCTGGAGTAGAAGTTAAAAACAATAGACGAAATGAAGATAAAGAGGTAGATATCGGAATAAAGGTCTCAAAAGCAGATGGAGAGAAGTGTGAAAGATGCTGGAGTTACTCCGTAACTGTTGGTAAAAACAGCACTCATCCAACTTTATGTGAAAAATGTGTTAAAAATTTACTTGATTAAAAGAGTAGGCCGTGAAACAGACATCTTTGATGTCTGTTACTCGAGTTCTATAAATTTAAACGGAGTAACTCGTGGGACGGCGTGCGAAGCGCGTAGTCACTCGGATAGATTTATAAGTGGAATAGGCTGTGGGACAGAAAGCGAAGCTTTATGTCACTCGGATAGTATTATAAAATAAAATCTAGCGTCAGCCAGATTTTATTTTTTGCTTTTATTTCATTTTTGTAACAGATATTGATTTTTAATATTTTATGAAATACAATATAATTGAAAAATTATAAAAGGAGGGAAATCTTTTGGACGAATTAGAAAAAATAAAAACTGAAAATCAGAATTTAGTTCAAGATATAAAACAACTTGCTGGAACAGAAGATTCAAGAGTATCTGTAATTTCTGCGATTTTTATAAGACTAAATAATGAAATGCGTCTTCAAAATATTCAAGATATAAAAAAAGATATTGCTTATAGTGCAAAAGATTTTGGACAACTTCCTGAAAAATATACTAACAGTATGAATAGTATTGTAAGATCATTTGTTGAAGAAACAAATAGATTTATGAAAGCTTATAATGATGAGTTTATAAATATTCAAAATATAATGTATACTGCTGAAGAAAAACAAAAATATTATTTCTTTAAAATTAGAGAAGCAAATGTTATGAGAAATATTTGCGAATTAGCTGAAAAACCAGTTGAATCTTATGAAAATTTAAATCAAGAAATAAATGGTTATAAGAGAAAACTTGCTATGTATGAAAAGATAATTGCTAGATGTGATAAAGAATTTGAAGATTGCAAAAATAGAAGAGAAGAAGATTTTAAAGAATTATTTGAAATCAAGCAAGAACAAGCTTTAGCTGTGGTTCAAAAAGTAAATCCAATTACAAAAATTATAAACAAAATTAAAAATATGTTTCATGGCTATGAAAATTTTTCTAAGTATGTTTTGCAAAAATATGCAGCAAGAATTAATAAAATGAAAGTAGAAACAATAGAAATGTATGTAAATAAAACTAAACAAAATACAGTAAATTTTGCTAGTGAAATAGAAGAAATGACAGGAGCTGCTTAAAAGGAGAGTTTGTTATGAGTGATGAATTAAAATTAGGTGAAAAATTTATTGCGGGACAAATGGTAAATTTAGATGAAGAAAATATGGAAAAACTTGACAAAATGTCAAAATCACTAAAACAAGTTGAAACAAATATAAAAGAAAATATTGTCTCAAAATTTAATAAAAGGAGATAAGCTATGATTCAATATAGTATCGAAGACGGTTCAAATAAAATAAAAGAAACTATAGAAAAAAATAAAGAAAGAACAAATGAAATAATAGAAGCTGGAAGAAATGCGTTAAATTATGATAAAGTTATTGAAAATATGATAGAAAGAGGACTTTTATCAGAAATTGATATGGAAGTTTTAAAAGCTAAAGGTGTAATTGTTAATGATAAGGTCGTACAAAAGGCAGACAAAAATATTGGGCAAACACCAAAAGAACAAGAACAGGAAGAAGGAAGATAAAAAGAATTTGTTAAATACAAATTCTTTTTTAAAATAATAATTTTAAAAGTTTTATATAATCATCGTCTTCATTTTCAGAAACAATATCAAAGTTATCTATTATAGATTTTTTCTGAGATTCTTCAACAATAAATCCTACAGAAATAATAGAATCATGTTTTGAGTAATCAATCATGTTTAAATCACTTAGTTGATCTCCTAAAAGAATAACTTGTTTTTTATCTTTTAATTTTTCTTTTATCTTTTTTGGAAGTGAAATTTCATTTTTATTTAAGCTATGAATGATGTCTTTTTGGGCTCCACAAGCAATTCCGTCTTTAAAAATAATTTTATTACTACTAATATATACATTGTCAAAATAACAATTATTTTCTTTTAGGAAGGCCTCTATAAAATTTCCAATTCCAGCACTTATAATAATTAATGGTATATTATTTTTATGCAAAAAATCAATAAATTCTTTTGCACCTTTTCTAAATTCTAACATACTTAAATCTTTAGAAGCTTTCTTGAAAATTTCGTCACTTATTTTGTATTTTATCAAAAGGTTTATATGCTTTTGAAACCAGTCTTTCATCTCTTTTGATTTTTCTTTAAAATCAAGAGTTTCGTCTATTTCTATTGGTCTATAATGATTAAATAGTGAAGTCCTTTCAGAAACATAATCTTTAGGAACTAAATTACTATTTGCTAAAATTCCCCAAGATGACTGACTAGAGCCTTTTGTGATAGTTTTATCAAAATCAGCAACAACATATAAATCATTTAAATTTTTTATTGGCAATAATTTTTTCGTTTTTTCATTTATAATCATAAAAATACTCCTTAAGTTTTATTTTACTATAAAATTTAAAAAAATTCCACAAAAAAATTAAATATTTTCGTCATAAAATAACAAAACGACAATTATTGTACTGCTTATTTTAGCGGGTGTCTCTCTAAACGCAATAATTCGGGGACAATGGAATTATAAATAACGCGATGTATGCTAGTTTCGTTCAAGAAATGACAGCTGTTCAAGAAGCTTTTGATACTTGGAAAGCTAGTAAGAAAATTGATGATTTAGAAGATGTAAGCCTTCCAACGGTCTCAATGGTAGAAGTTGCAACAATGGAAAAAAGTCCAAGATTTATGGGAGAAGTTGGCTATTATAGAACATGGACAATTTCTAATAAAAAACCAGAAAAGGTAAGTATAACATCAAATCCAGGAGATTTTAAGACGGCTTATAGTTCAGAATTGGTCTTTTACCCAGCAGGAGTCCAAGATTTATATTATTTAGATAATAAAGTGTTAGATATAAAAACAAATAAGAAATATATAATAGATGCGCAAAATAGTATGATATATTCTGTATCAGGAGCAAATATTGGAGGAATAGAAGTACATAGTTTGCATATGGCTCAAATGATAAGAGGCGGAGCAACAGATACACCACAATTTGCTGAAGCAGAAGGAGATGGAGGAGGAAACATAGTTTACGCAGGTTCAGAATATTATATGGACAAAGAAGGTCATTATTTAGATGCAAACGGAAATATAGTAGATGAATCAGAGAAAATAATAAATCCTTATGGATTTAAAATAATAGCAGATGTAACAAATGACAATATATATAAATTATATAATAATGGAGATTTATATGGAAAAGGAGTAAAAGGACCATTGTTAAATACACCAGAAGAAGAGATGGAAAAAATAAATCCATATAAATGGACAAAACTTACAATTCCATCAGTAATACCAGGGTATAATACAGATAATATACAAGTAGTGATGGGAAGTGATACAATATATGTAATTGACTCAAATAAAGATTTATGGGCATGGGGAGATAATGGTTATAATAAACTAGGTTTAAATGACTACCAACTTAAAGAATATACAGGAATGGAAGCAACAAAATTAAATATAGGTGGAAGTTATGACGAGAATAATAATATAATAGGAAGTAAGAAAGTTTACAAAGTTTTCCCAACAGGCTATGCTACATTTGTAATTACTGAAACTAATGGAGTATATGAATTATATTCAAGTGGTTATAATATATATGGAGAACTTGGAACAGGAGAGCAAGTAACGTCTAGTGATAAATTTAAAAAAGTTGATTTTGAACATCCGGAAAATATTGAAAATGTATGTGGAGATAATTTGGGTGCTAATATAATAGTTTATAATGATAATGGAAAATTAAGATTATATTACTCAGGATATACAAATGGGAATAATGCTATCGGTAGTGCTGCAGATATGATTAAATTTTTTAAAGATACCGAATATAAAAACCAGAATATAACAAAATTTATAGAAATAAATGATGGAACAATTGGAAGTCAAGATTCTATTTTTATAAAAAAATGTTTTCCTTTGTATGATTCGAATGTTTGCCCCAAATTTGCTATTTTAGGTAGTGATGGAAATGTGTATGTTAAGGATTTGGTGAGCTTTAAAAAAATAGAAGTTGAATTAAGTGATGGTGTAATTACTGAATTAAAGGGTGCACCTTGGGGATTCTTTGTCTTTAAAAAGGAATCATTAGATGGAACAATAGAATATTATGGATGGCGTGATAAAGATACTAGTATCGGAGTTATTAATTTTGCGGGAAAAATTCAAGAACCTTTTTTGCTTAATGAATATTTTCCAGATGGTATTTCCGGTAGTGACATTATTGATTTTGATGTATACAATAAAAATTGTTTATTATTTTTAACAGAAAAAGGTGAAGTGTTTGGATGTGGAAATTTTGGCTTTTTAGGAATTAACAGGGCGAGTGGTTTTTCAAATGGATTTGAAAAAAGTAATACAGAAACTCTTAACTTTGTAAGATTTTTAGATTCAAATTCGTTTTCTGAGTGCGCTTTGATTAATGATAATGGAGATATTTATTGTACAGGTGATAAGAAAATTTTATTTAGAGAAGAAATTTTGCAGCAAAATTGGGAATTGGTTGCACATAATGTAAGAAAATTTAAAGCAAATTCATCAATTGACTGTTTATCAAGTAATTCCTCTAGTAGTGTGGCATATATAGATACGAATTATGATTTATGGGTTGCTGGGAGTGATTCTTGGGTTTTGGGACTGAATACTGAGGTGTCGAGATCTCAGCCAAATTTTGTTAGATTAAAAGATGTATTACAAGACACTGAAATTTTTAATCATATCGATGGTAAAGTTAAAGATTATTATTTTAGCAATTATAAAATGTATATATTAACGAATGATTCTGATGAAAATTCTTTATATGTTTCGGGTCATTATTTGGATTATGCTTGGGATGTTTATTCTTATCTTGGTACCGGTCGAGAAGAGAACTGTATTATACCGACATTTGTGATGAAAAATGTTGAAGATGTTTTGACATTTAATGAAGATACTGTGACCCTTGTGAGAAATGGAGAAAATTTAGAAATTTGGAATTGGGGTTGTTGTGATGGCGGTAGAATTGGGAGTAGGTCTTTTGTTCCTGTAAAGTGGGAATCCGCAACTGAATTTATAAAAAATAGTGAAAAGGTTGAACTTTTGGGAATGAAATATACTAATACATATATTGGTTATATAAAGGATGGTAAATATCATATAGCAACAAGTGGAAGAAATTTTGGAAATTCTGTTAATGGGGTTGGAAAAGACGGAGTGAGTTTATTTGTAGACTTTGATATAGATAATTTGAGCAAAGTTGAAAAGTTTAGTATTCGGTGATAGTTGGAATTCTTGTTTATTTTTAACATCAAATGGAAAAGCTTACGGCTTTGGATTAAAGAGATTGCTAGGAGTAGCGATTTCTAATGAGGATGTTCAACAAATTCCATTTGAAATCGATTTTAAAATAGAGAATGAAAAAGTAATTGATGTAGCTGGTGGAAATGGTTGGTATGTAGCAACTACGAGTGATGGACGAGTTTTTGGAACTGGTGCAAATAATTACGGAATATTAGGTCGTTGGAAAGGTGTCAGTCGTGGAACTTCGAATTCGAGATATAAAACGGCTTTTGAATGGGTAGAATGCCCAGAACTTGAAATATAAGAGACTATAGAAAAACTTGTGTAAAAAGTCCTTCCGTGATAAAATAAAAATTATCATAAGGGAGGACTTTATCCGACTTTTTCTATAGTCTCACACGTTTGTTAGTGTGTATCTCTTACTTTGTTTTTACAATTTTTCAATCTCCTCTTTTGATAAACCTGTAAATTGAATTATTTCCTCAATAGGTTTATTAGCTTTTTTCATTTCTTTAGCTATTTTTTGAGTCTTTTCTTTTTCGCCATTTTCCATTCCTTCTTGATAAGCGGCACCTAATTGTATTTTTCTATCAACTTCTTCCATTCTTATATCT